>CAVHDN010000018.1:0-14671 GCA_963634315.1 Flexilinea sp.
AATGAGGACATCACCAACGTGCTCTACCGAGACATTGACATATTGGAGCATGCCGAGAACCAAGTGGACTACCAGGGCTGCATCAGCATAAATAATGGAGACAACATCTTGGTGAAAGATGTCACCTTTGAGAACTTCAATATAGAAAGCATACGCAAGGGCATGATACTCAACATTCGGGTGTGTTTCAACAAGAAATATTGCACGGCTCCAGGACGTGGCATTGAGGACATTGTGCTGCGCAACATAGCCTACACGGGTCAAGAGCCAAACATGAGCATCATCGGCGGCTACGATGCCACACGAAAGGTGAGGAACATGCGTTTCGAGAATTTCTCCATCAATGGAAAGGTCATATATGACGAGATGCCCGAAAAGCCAAAGTGGTATAAGACCACCGACTTGGCCAACATCTATATGAACGACCATGTGGAGAATGTGACGTTCAGCAAATAAGAAATATAGTACAAACGGCAAAGTCCATCCAGCGGACTTTGCCGTTTGTGCTTTGAAAAACACGTGGTGCAGGCATGGTCGTGTGCCACGTTTTTTTTAATTTTGTGCTCGAAAAGTACCATGCAACCTTTACGTTTGTCCTAACGAAACGTGGCGGTTGCTGTTTGTGTAAACCGAAGTAACAAAACAGGCTTTCTAAAGACAAGATTATGGACTACAAGCAGCGTATAGAACAACTTAGGCGTGAGTTGCACGAGCATAACCACAAGTACTATGTGCTTAACCAACCGGACATCAGCGACATGGAGTTCGACATGATGATGCACGAGTTGCAAGAACTAGAGGCCGCCCACCCGGAAATGGCCGACCCTAACTCGCCTACGCAGCGCGTGGGCAGTGACTTGAGCAACGGGTTCAAGCAAGTGACCCACAAGTATCCCATGCTTTCACTCTCCAACACCTACAACGAGCAGGACGTGGCCGACTGGTACGATAGTGTGCGGCGTGGTCTTGAGGGGGAGGACTTCGAGGTATGCTGCGAACTGAAATACGATGGTCTTTCCATCAGCCTTACCTATGTTGACGGACGGCTCACCCAAGGCGTCACTCGTGGCGACGGTGTGCATGGCGACGATGTCACAGCCAACGTGCGCACCATACGCTGCATACCATTGGTGCTTAGTGGCCAAGGCTATCCGCACGAGTTTGAGATGCGTGGCGAGATACTCATGCCTTGGAAGTCTTTTGAACGGCTCAATGCAGAGCGCGAGGCTGCCGAGGAACAGCTGTTCGCCAATCCGCGTAATGCTGCCAGCGGAACTCTCAAGAGTCAAAGTCCTGCCTTGGTGGCTGAACGTGGGCTCGATGCTTACCTTTATTATATGTTAGGCGACAGCTTGCCATGCGACGGCCACTACGAGAACCTTGAGGCGGCAAGGCAATGGGGCTTCAAGATAAGCGAAGGCATGGTGAAGGCCAAGACGCTGCAAGATATCTATGACTTCATCAACCATTGGGACACGGAGCGCAAGAACCTGCCCGTGGCCACCGATGGCATAGTACTTAAAGTAAACTCTCTGCGGCAGCAGCGCGCGTTGGGCTACACAGCCAAGAGTCCGCGCTGGGCCATAGCCTATAAGTTCAAGGCGGAGCGGGAGCGCACGCGGTTGGAGAAGGTAACCTTTCAGGTGGGGCGCACTGGCGCGGTCACTCCTGTAGCCAATATGGAGCCTGTGCAGTTGGCCGGCACTGTCGTGAAGCGTGCTACGCTCAACAATGAGGACTTCATGCGCAGTTTCGACCTCCACGAGGGCGACTATGTTTATGTGGAGAAGGGCGGTGAAATCATTCCAAAGATAGTGGGTGTTGACGTTGAGGACCGTTTGCCAGACGCTAAGCCGGTGGAGTTCATCACCCACTGCCCCGAGTGCGGTACCGAACTGGTGCGCTATGAGGGCGAGGCCGCCCACTACTGTCCTAACGACGCTGGTTGTCCACCGCAGATAAAGGGACGGATAGAGCACTTCATATCCCGTAAGGCCATGAACATTGACAGCTTAGGTCCGGAAACCGTTGACGAGTATTTCCGTCGTGGACTGGTGAGAAACGTGGCCGACCTCTACGACATTACCGTGCAGCAGATTAACGGCAGTGGCAACCGTGAACGCTCGGCGCGGAAGATAGTGCAGGGCATAGCCGCCTCGGTAGATGTGCCGTTCGAACGTGTGGTCTTCGCTCTAGGCATACGCTTCGTGGGCGAGACCTCGGCCAAACTTCTCGCCCGCCACTTCAAGACCATGGATGCCTTGGCCAACGCCAGTCTGAAGGACCTGCTTGATGTGGATGGAGTAGGAGAGGTGATAGCCAAGAGTGTGATTAGCTATTTCCACAACCCTACAAACATGGAGACGCTAAGCCGCCTGCGCAGTCACGGTTTGCAGATGCAACTGTCGGAGGAGTTGATGCAGGACGCGGGCGACAAGCTTAAGGGCAAGTCTATCGTCATAAGCGGAGTGTTCCAGAAGCACAGCCGTGACGAATACAAGGAAATGATAGAGCGCAACGGTGGAAAGAATGTGGGGAGTATCAGCTCAAAGACCTCATTCATACTCGCTGGCGACAACATGGGACCGGCCAAGCTGCAAAAGGCGGAGAAACTGGGCGTGCAAATAATCGACGAGGACACGTTTCTCGCCATGCTAGACTGACCCTTTTTGTACAACAACGTAGCACAAACACATAACACAACAAGACAATGAACATTAAGGTAACCAACGAGATTGAGAACGTTTGCCCGCAATTCGTGGGTGCGGCCGTTGAGGCCAATGTGACTAACACGGACTTTTGCGCCCCATTGTGGGACGAGATTGACGCCCTTGGCGAGGAGTATAGACAAACCATGACCACAGAGACAGTGAAGCTTATGCCAGCCATAGCGGCCACACGCACGGTGTATAAACGCTGTGGAAAGGATCCCAGCCGTTATCGACCGTCGGCGGAGGCGTTGATTAGGCGCATGCTCCAGGGCAAGGAACTATACCACATCGACACGCTAGTTGACTTGATAAACCTTGCGAGCATCAAGTTCGGCTACAGCATTGGCGGTTTCGATGCCGACAAGTTTGTGGGCGACACCATCACACTTGGCGTGGGAAAGGCAGACGAACCCTACGAGGGCATAGGTCGCGGCGTGATAAACATTGAGGGCTTGCCCGTCTATCGTGATGCTCAAGGCGGAGTGGGCACCCCCACGAGCGACAACGAACGCACCAAGATGGAGTTGGGAACGACACACACACTTGTGCTCGTCAATGGCTACGACGGCAACAAGGACAATGTCGTGGCGTGCGCCATGTACATTCAAGAGCTCTTCCGCAAATACGCAAACAGTGATGGCGGACGGCTTTTCGCCTTCTGACATACAAACTGAAACAAACAAAATCGCGGACAGTCCCTTTGTGGAACTGCCCGCGATTTCGTCTGTAGTGGGATTTCCCACCTTATATTATATCCGTCTGTGAGTCATTGCCGCCCGCTTGTTAGTTATCCTCAAGCGGTATGGCGAAGTACTTCATGCGCCCTGTGGGATAAGTTCCCTTGATGTAGAGCACAGGCTCTTTGCTTGTAGATGCCTCTTTCACCACATCCTGAAGGTCGGAAATGCTCTTTATGTTGTTGTCGTTCACCTTCATTATGATGAAGCCCTTGCCTATGCCAGCATCCTTGAGCTTACCGTTGTTTACTTTTATCACCTCAAGACCATAGTTGATGTTGAGCTGCTTCTTCTGTGCTTCGGTCACTTCCTTGAAGCTTGCGCCGAGAATGTCGAGGTCAGCGTTGCTCTTCACCACCTTTGTCGTGCCCTGTTCGTTCTTGAGGGTGACGGTCTCGGTGTGCTTCTTCTTGTCGCGCAGATATGTCACCATAATCTTGTCGCCCGGCCTCTTCTGTGCTATGGCCTCCTGCAACTCAGCCATCTTTGTCACCTTCTGTCCGTCAACGGCGGTTATCACGTCGCCTTCCTTCAGTCCTGCCGAGGCTGCCGAGCCGTCGTCGCTCACGCTGTTCACATACACACCCTCCATTGTGCCGAGGTCAATGTCCTTGCCCTGGTCCTTTTGACTGTCAACATAGTTCTTCACATCGCTACCTGTTATGCCGAGGAGTGCGCGCTGCACCGTACCATATTTCTTTATGTCGTCAACCACCTTGTTCATTATGGCAGTAGGAATGGCGAAGCCGTAGCCACTGTAAGAGCCCGTCTGCGAGTAGAGCATAGCGTTGATGCCCACCAGTTCGCCCTTAGTGTTCACCAGTGCACCGCCAGAGTTGCCTGCGTTGATGGCCGCGTCGGTCTGTATGAACGACTCAATGCCTGTCTGCGAAGCGCCCAGCGAACGAGCCTTGGCACTAATGATACCTGCGGTCACCGTGTTGTTCAGTCCGAGCGGGTTGCCTATGGCCAGCACCCATTCGCCCACCTTCACGTCGTCGCTGCTGGCAATGCTTATGGCCGGCAGGTTCTTGCCGTCAATCTTTATCAAGGCGAGGTCGGTTGACTTGTCTGTACCTATGATGCGTGCCGAATACTCCTTGTTGTCGTTGAGTGTCACGGTGAGTTCGTCGGCTCCATCCACCACGTGGTTGTTGGTCACGATGTATCCGTCGGCCGATATTATCACTCCCGAGCCAGTGGCCGTGCGCTTGGGCGTTTGTATCTGACGCTGGCGTGTGCCGCCGTTGCCATTGCCGCGTCCGAAGAAGCCTCCGAACGGGTCGCTGAAGAAGTCACTGAACGGGTCGCTCTCCACTTCAACCGTTTTCACCTTGCTGTTTTGCACATATTTGATGTGTACAACCGACGGCAGGGCCTTGTCGGCAGCGTAAGTCAAATCCACAGGCTGTGCTGCTGGTGCTGTTGGTGTGGCGGCACCGGCCTTGTTGAATGCGGCCACTGAGAATGCTATAGAAACGAGGCATATGGCCGACATTAGATAATTTGCAATTTTTTTCATAATGATATTCGTTATTATGTCTTTGTTGTTCTTGTCCTTTTTGGCGGGTGCAAATATAGAAGCAAATTTTGTTAATGTGACAGAGTGTCCTATTTATTTGTCGCATTTTAACAATTCAAATCGAGGGCTTAACGGCTGTTTGCTGTTAGTGTGCGGATAATAAAATTTAGCAAATGTGGGGGTCTGACGGCATGTGTCATATTGGCTCTAAGCATGCCTTCTTGTCTGTCAGACCACCGTGCGGTTATAATCCCATAATGAGCCGTTCGAGCGAAGGCACCACTATGCGTCCCCGATGCAGACTGACCAGTCCGTCACTCTGCATGGCGTTGAGCGTTTGCGATACGTTTTGGCGAGTGTCGTTGAGTTCTCCGGCCAGCTGCGACATTAGTATCCTGATGGTTTTCTTTCCTGCCGGATATTGGCATCTGTCGGTAATGAATGTAGTTATGCGGCTGCGCAGGTCGGAAGGTTGCCGTCGCCAAGGCTTTGCGGCGAGCCTTTGCGACTGTGTGGCGAGTATGTTTGTAAGGTTCATGCGCACCACGGTGAATGTTTCGCAAAGGCGTTCCACCTCTTTCTTGCCTATGATGATGAAGTTAGTGTCGGTGATGGCGGTGAAGGTGCTGCGGTAGCGTTGTGTCAATCCGAACAGACATTCCGGTTGTACGGTATATGGTGCGGGTGGCTCCTCTTCCACCGCATAGCTGTGGTCGTAGGCTGCGGTAGTCATCAGCAGTTTGCCGTTGGTGAGAAACATCAGTCCGTCGCACGTCTGTCCCTCAGCCACAATGCGCTTGCCTGCCGCATATTTCCTGAAGTCAAACTTGGTGTGGCCGGTAATGTGCGTGAGGTCGTTGTTGCCCAGTCCTTGGAATAGCGGAAACTGCAACAGTCTGCCGTATATCTGCAACGTCTGCATATAAAAAGCGGACTTGTCTTTTGTTACTCTTGTATCTTGTCTTTCATGGATGGCGAGAACCACACGGCGTTCTTGCCCTTGCTGTCGGAGTAGATGAAGTAGGCCATCAGTTCAGGGTGGCGTTCGAGCACTTTCTTTGCTCCGTCGAGCCCCATCACCATGAACGCTGTGGCGTAAGCGTCGGCAGTGGCGCAGTTGTCGGCAATGACTGTTGATGAGAGAATGTTGTGCTGTATGGGGTAACCAGTCTTAGGGTCTATGGTGTGGGCATACTTCTTGCCGCCCTTGTAGTAGAAGTTGCGGTAGTTGCCGCTGGTGGCCATGGCCTTGTCGGTCACGTTGAGCACTGTCTGTATCTCCTCGTTCACACTAAGCGAGTCGTCAACGGGCTTGGTCACCCCAATCTTCCACGGCACTCGCTTCTCGCTCACTCCGCTTGTCACTATCTCGCCTCCTATCTCCACCATGAAGTTGTCTATGCCTTTGCCCTTCAGCAGCCTTGCCACAATGTCGCTCCCGTAGCCTTTGGCTATAGCGCTGCAGTCGAGCATGGTGCGCGGGTCGGTCTTGTGTATATGGCTGTCCTGTAGAGTCACCTTTTGGTAGCCTGTTATGTTCTTCAAACTGTCTATTGCCTGTTTGGTCGGTTCCGTGCCGTTCTTGAAGCCGAATCCCCATGCGTTGACCAGTGGAGCCACGGTGATGTCGAACGCCCCGCCTGTCTCCTTCGAAATCTTCTCCGCCAGAGTGAACACCTCGCGGAACATGTCATCTACCGCTACGTCCTCGCCTCTGTTTACGGCCGATATGCACGAGTGCTCATTGAATGGCGACAGCGAGTTGTCCACCTTCTTGAGCTCGGCTTCTATCTGTCGGGTCAAGTCGGAGTCGCACTGGTAGGTTATGCTGTAGTTGGTGCCGAACACAAAGCCGTGGTTATGCTGATAGGGCGTTTGCTTCTGGTTGCCAACGATGAGTATTGTGCCAATGATAAGGAATGTGAGGAAAGGCAGCTGCCAAACAAGACGTTTGTTCCTTTTGTTCTTTTCCATGTGGTGCGCGTTTTAGTGGAGTGTTAGTAGCTAAAGTGTCGATGGTCAATCTATATCGTGCGATGTGTACGGCCGGCTTGTCAGATATCTATTATGACGTTGAAGTTGGCCCCTATGCGCGTGTCGCCATATTTGCCGTAGCCGGGTATGTACCACGTGCTGCCCGCATTGCCGTCGTTATGGGCTATGCGCCGCTTGTAGCGCACGTTCCATCCCAAGTGGAGCGGTCCCCACACTTGCGCGTCAACGCCGAACACCGCCTCAATCCAGTGCTGGCTGCACTGCTGGTTGCGTATGTCTATCGTGGCGTCCCACTGCCACACGGGGTCTTGCAGTTCCGGCCGGGCTATGTCAACATTATATGAAGTGAAGGCATATCTGAGACCACCGTATAGCCTGTTCTTGGTGTGCTTGTTCTTGAGCAGATTGAGGTCGCAGCCTATGCGGAAATAGGGTGCACCGGTCTTGTAGTATATTCCGGTCACCGTGTCGTCGTGCTTGGCCTTGCCGTAGCCAAGTTCAACTATTGGGTAATACTGGTCATGTATGTTCACGCGCAGTGCAGCCTCATACTCCCCATAGTCGCCCAGTGCAAGCATGGCAGGTCCGGCGAGGTCTATCGACACAGAAAGCCCATTGAACAGAGGCACTGAGTCTTTCTCTATAGCAAACGTCTTGTTTTGCGCGCTTGCCGTGAGCGAGAGACACAGACTAATGGCGAGGCTTGAGATAAAGGTGAATGTGCTGCGTAGAGGCATCGTAGTTCACGTTACGGTTATTGATGGTGGCTGAGTCGATGGCATTGCTTGTCCATCTCAACCCAGTGAGGGTGTGGAAATAGGCCATGCTGCAGTCCACCGACTCGAAGTGTGGCTGGTCGTCCTTGTCTACATAAAGCGTGTCGGTGGTCACCGTCGCGCTGTCTTTCAGCTCTACGACGAGCGTGTCGGTCTTTGCCCCATTGCTTATGGGCAGACTGAAGCCTGTGGCGTTCACACTGCGGTTGAGCAGGACAGTGTCGTTGCCGTCGCGCCTTGTGGTCGATATGGTCAGCGTGTCACCATGCAGCGTGTCGGCCGTGCCGTCGCTCTTGTACAGTCCATACACGGTGCTCACAGTGTTCTGTACGGGGCAGTCTATCGACGAGCACGCGGCGGTCAGCATTGCGGCCAATGCCACGAAGGCTATTCGCCGCATCTTATCTCCTCCTCTATCTGGTAGTCGTTGCGCTTGCTCGACGAACGGCTGATGAGGTCGCCGAGGAAGCCGGCGAGAAACAGCTGCGTGCCTATCATCATCATCGTCAGCGCAATGTAGAAGTAGGGCGAGTCGGTCACGAGGTGTTGCGGTATGCCCTGCGACAGAGCGTAGAGCTTGTCGGCCCCGAGCACTATGGTGGCTATGAAGCCTATGAGGAACATTATGGTGCCGAGGAAGCCGAACACGTGCATGGGCTGGCGTGCGAAGCTGCTGAGAAACCACAGGGTGATGAGGTCAAGGTAGCCGTTGAAGAAGCGGTTGAGGCCGAACTTCGACTTGCCGTACTTGCGTGCCTGATGGTGCACCACCTTCTCGCCAATCTTGCAGAAGCCTGCGTTCTTGGCCAGATAGGGTATGTATCGGTGCATCTCGCCATACACCTCGATGTTCTTCACCACCGCCTTGCGGTAGGCTTTCAGTCCGCAGTTGAAGTCGTGCAGGTTCTTTATGCCGCTTATCTTCCTTGCCGTGGCGTTGAAGAGCTTGGTGGGAATGGTTTTCGACAGAGGGTCGTAGCGTTTCTGCTTGTAGCCCGACACGAGGTCGTAGCCGTCTTCCTTTATCATCTTGTAGAGGCCGGGTATCTCGTCGGGCGAGTCTTGCAGGTCGGCGTCCATGGTTATCACCACGTCGCCCTGTGCTTGCTTGAAGCCACAGTACAGGGCCGGGCTCTTGCCGTAGTTGCGGCGGAACTTTATGCCGCGCACATTGTCGTGCTTGGCCGCCAGCCCATCTATCACATCCCACGAGCGGTCTGTCGAGCCGTCGTTCACGAATATCACCTCATAGGTGAAGCCGTTCTCGTCCATCACGCGCGCAATCCAAGCATACAGCTCGGGCAGCGATTCTTCCTCGTTGTACAAGGGAATGACAACAGAAATGTCCATATATATTATATATAATGTGTGTATATACTATCTTTAGCCTTCGTATATATGCCTTATACGCTCTTTGTTGTGGCTCTCGTGAAGCCAGCTATGGGCAGACTGAGCGCCAGGCATATCATTATGTTCAGCGTGAGGTTGTTCAGTGCATAGTCTATAGGTCGCACAGCGCGCATGGCCGCAAGGCTTTCCTCTAACGTCTTTTCCATGCCGTAGGCCTTCACCATCTGCCTGGCCTGTGGGTCGTTGAACACCTGTGCCACGCAGTTGGCTATGTAGCCGTTGTCTATGAAACTGAAATAGATGTATTGCGCCACGGCAAACAGGAGGGCGGCATGGCAGAACACCGACACGCTGTAGGCGTAGGAGCGGCGAAACGAGATGCAGCCCTCGCGCACATTGTCGCGGAACAGCCGAAGGCGGCGTGCCACGAAGAACGGGGAATATACAGCCAAGGCCACGCCTGCCATCATCAGTAGCGGGTTGGCTATGCCCATGACGCAGAGCGCGAAGCTCACTGTCCAAATGGCAGCCACCAATGCTCCGTCGTAGCGTGTGAAGGCTTGGAGTTCTTTGTAGTCTTTTTGGCTTATCATGTTGTCTGTCCGTATCTTCAGCTTGCAAAATTACTCATTTTCCCATACATATTAATCTAATTGGCGGATATTTTGCCTTTATAGGCTTTGTGAGGGCTAACGAAGACTTCGCGCCCAGAGAAGACAAACCAAGAAATGCTTATACATTTACATTATTTCCATTTTTTCCAATATCTCGATATGTTCTCCCCACTCCTTACGAAAGCATTGCGTTGTGAATAATCTCAACAATAGCGATGGTTTCCTGGACTACCCCAAAGGAAACCACTGGTTTCTGGCTTAGAAACCATCGGTTTCCGCCGTAGAAACCACTGGTTTCCGCCGTGGAAACCATCGGTTTCCTATTTGGATTATGGAGGAAACCATCGGTTTCCCCAGCAAGAAACCGCAGTTTTGGGGCAAAAACGGAGCTTTTGAACACTTCGGACAATACGAGAATTTAGCGCCGAAAACAAGGAGTAAAAGATGTTGCGCTAAGTTCAACAGCACATTGCCTCTAAAAATGTCTTGTTTTGTTTTGTCGCTAAGCCCACTTTTCATTACCTTTGCAAGGGCGTGAAATAAACGCACGTCATCGCCCGCCATACAACCTAAAAACAAACAAAGAAAACGACTGTCTTGACAGACTAATCAACAAACAATAACAATAGACATGAGAACAAGACTCTTTGCAATCATGGCCCTGGCCATGGTATGCACCGCATCGGTAGCCAAGAAAAAGGTTTCACCCACATTCCCCGACGGCACACCAATACCCCAATGGTTCAGCGACACGACAAAGGTGAGCATGGAAAAGCTCGGCAAACAGTATGTCCTGACCGACTACGGAGTGAAAACCGATTCAACCATAGTGCAGACCAGTGAAATACAGGCTGTTATAGACCGCGCTGCGGCCAATGGCGGCGGTGTGGTGGTAGTGCCCAAGGGCACGTTCCTTAGCGGTTCGCTGTTTTTCAAGCAGGGCGTGAACCTCTATCTCAACGAAGGAGGCATGCTGAAAGGCAGCGACCGCATACGCGACTTCAAACTGCTCAAGACCCGCATGGAGGGACAGACGCTGCAGTATTTCGCCGCACTCGTCAACGCTGACAGCCTCGACGGCTTTACCATTGCCGGACATGGCACCATAAACGGCAACGGCCACAACTATTGGGAGGAGTTCTGGATACGCAGGCAGTACAACCGCCAGTGCACCAACCTTGAGGCCATGCGCCCGAGACTGGTTTATATATCCCACTGCAAGAACGTCACCGTGCAGGATGTACACCTCATAAACAGTCCCTTCTGGACCAACCACCTCTACCGCTGCGAGTATGTGCGCTACCTTGGTTGTCACATCTTCGCCCCCACAAGCGGACTTAAGGCTCCCAGCAGCGACGCCATCGACATAGACGTGTGCAGCAATGTGCTCGTGAACCGCTGCTACATGAGCGTAAACGACGATGCCGTGGTGCTCAAAGGCGGCAAAGGAACCTGGGCAGACAAAGACCCCGACAACGGCCCCAACACAAACATCATAGTTGAAGACTGCACTTACGGCAAGGTGCACAGCTGCCTGACGCTTGGAAGTGAGTCGATACACGACCGCAACATCGTGTTTCGCAACAACACCATGAGTGGAGCCAACCGCGTGTTGTGGCTCAAGATGCGCCCCGACACTCCGCAGCACTATGAGTATGTCTCCCTGGAAAACGTGTCGGGCGACTGCACCAGCTTCCTTGTGGTGCGCCCTTGGACGCAGTTCTTCAAACCCGAGAAGCGCGACGACATGCCCCTCTCGCAGTGCAACAACATAACGTTCAAGAACGTGAAGGCCACTTGCCAAAACTTCTTCGACGTGGGCAAGTCCGACAAGTATCGCCTCACCGACTTCGCCTTTGAGAATTGCGAAATCAATGACAAGAAGAACTCGTTTGACTTGCAGACCGTAGAGAACTGCACTGCCAAGAACCTCGTCATCAACGGTGAGAAGGTGAAGTGAAACACCTGCAAGCCACAAACACGACCTGCAAGACTCCACAAAACATAAGGCTACTGTTAAATAACAATAAAACAGAGGACGCTATTTCACATATTGTCTCGGGCAATGAGGATAAAAGCGTACCTTTGCAGCCGATTTTGTATAATTAACATAAAGTCTAACTTTATTAAAACCAAACATTTTAAACAATTATGTCAGAACTAACAAAGAACGTCAAGCCATTAGACGAGTTCAACTGGGACGAGTTTGAGCATGGCCAGCAGGTGAATGTCAGCAAGGAAGAACTTGACAAAGCCTACGATGAAACCCTCAACAAGATCAGCGAGCATCAGGTTGTAGAGGGCACTGTAATCTCCGCCGACAAGAAAGAAGTGGTGGTGAACATCGGCTACAAGAGTGACGGTATCATCCCCGCAAGCGAGTTCCGCTACAATCCCGACTTGAAGATTGGCGACAAGGTGGAGGTATATGTGGAGAACCAAGAAGACCGCAAGGGTCAGCTCATTCTCTCTCACAAGAAGGCCCGCCTGAGCAAGAGCTGGGAGCAGGTCAACTCTGCACTCGACAATCAGGAGATTATCCAGGGCTACATCAAGTGCCGTACTAAGGGCGGTATGATTGTCGATATCTTCGGCATTGAGGCTTTCCTCCCCGGCAGCCAGATCGACGTTCACCCAATACGCGACTACGACCAGTTCGTAGGCAAGACCATGGAGTTCAAGGTTGTGAAAATCAACCAGGAGTTCCGCAACGTGGTCGTTTCCCACAAGGCTCTCATTGAGGCTGAGTTGGAAGCACAGAAGAAGGAAATCATCAGCAAGCTCGAGAAGGGACAAATCCTCGAGGGTACAGTCAAGAACATCACCTCTTACGGTGTGTTTGTTGACCTTGGCGGTGTTGACGGACTCGTTCACATCACCGACCTCTCCTGGGGCCGCATCGACGATCCGCACAAGGTTGTTGAGCTTGACCAGAAGATTAATGTTGTCATCCTTGACTTCGACGACGAGAAGAAGCGCATAGCCCTCGGCTTGAAGCAGCTCACTCCGCACCCATGGGATGCTCTCGACCCCAACCTCAATGTGGGCGACCACGTGAAGGGCAAGGTAGTCGTGATAGCCGATTATGGTGCATTCGTTGAGATACAGCCTGGTGTGGAAGGCTTGATACACGTGTCTGAAATGTCTTGGAGCCAGCACCTGCGCTCTGCCCAGGAGTTCCTGAAGGTAGGCGACGAGGTGGAGGCCGTAATCCTCACGCTCGACCGCAACGAGCGCAAGATGAGCCTCGGCATAAAGCAGCTCAAGGAAGACCCATGGGAGACAATAGAAGTGAAGTATCCCGTTGGAAGCAAGCACACCGCCAGGGTGCGCAACTTCACCAACTTCGGCGTGTTTGTTGAGTTGGAAGAGGGCGTTGACGGCCTCATCCACATCAGCGACCTCTCTTGGACAAAGAAGGTTAAGCATCCTTCAGAGTTCACACAGGTTGGTGCAAACATCGACGTTATCGTGCTTGACATCGACAAGGAGAACCGTCGCCTGAGCCTCGGCCACAAGCAGTTGGAAGACAATCCTTGGGACGCTTTCGAGGAGAAGTACACCGTTGGCAGCATACACGACGGCAAGATTGTTGAGCTTCTCGACAAGGGCGCTGTGGTGTCTTTGGAGAAGGACGTTGAAGGCTTCGCCACTCCTAAGCACCTCGTTAAGCAGGACGGCACACAGGCCACTCTCGATGAGGTTCTGCCCTTCAAGGTCATTGAGTTCAATAAGGACAGCAAGCGCATCATCCTTTCTCACAGCCGCACCTTCGAGGACGTACAGCGCGATGAGAAGAAGGCAGCCAAGAAGGCACGCGCAAAGAAGGAGGAGACTGTAAAGATTGAGAACCAGCCTGCTTCTACAACGCTCGGCGACATTGACGTGCTCGCTCAGCTGAAGGCTAAGATGGAGAACGGCGAGAACTAAGCCGCTGAACTGACTCCGTCAAGGCTAAACGCTCTTACGGCGAGAGTCGTTTCAACCATACAAACCCAACGGGCGCACCATCGCAAGATGATGCGCCCGTTTGTCGTCTCTGTCGTTGAGACTAAGTATGGTTGATGTTGTGGCGGTAGGCCTTGCATGTTTCAAGTTCACGCATGCACAAAAAAAAGAAATGCCCTTGCTTCACAGCGAGGGCAAATCACTCAATAGGTATTAGTCTTTTTAAGGTAAAAAGATTGTATTCAGGATAACGATAGCAAAGTTATATGTTTTTTTGCACATGTACAAATATTTCATGGTTTAAATGTTCAACTACCGCTCAACTGCCGCTTTCCTTTGATGTTGGCAATGCAGAAAAACATTTTGTGTATGTCTTGAAAACAAACAAACACATTTAACTTGCAGTATTTTCAGTTTTCTTTCTCTTTTTATTTGTAGTTTTGCACTTGGACGCTTTTGACAAAGCATGCTAACATCCAACCAAATTTGTTACCTTTGTGATATCATTATTACTAACAAAATGTGGAATGAAACAGATAGAAAAGAACCGGCAGACATTATGTAGGAAGACCATCACCTTTGTGTTGTCTTCGCTGTTGGTGTGCTTTGCCTTGAACACGTTTGCCGCAAGTATTGACTTCCGCAATCTCGATGTACTTGGCGCCCAGGCACTTTCGGCTTCGGGTTATACCGGCAATGGCAAAGGTGTTACAGTGCAGGTGAAGAATGCTCAAGACAATGGAGCACGCCTCGTGAGGCTTGAGGTTGTCAATGACGACATCATCCGTGTGCGAGCCACATGTGAGAGTGCTTTTCCTGAAAAGCACAGTCTCATAATAGTGCCTGTCAAGACAACTCCGAAATACAAGGTCACGGAGAAGAACGGCAACGTCACAATAAAGGCAAAGAACGTGCAGGCGGTGGTCAACGAGACGACGGGCCACCTGGCCTTCTATGACGCCAAGGGCCATCTGCTGCTTAACGAGACGGCCACGGGCAAGACCTTCCGCCCTTACAC
>CAVHDN010000019.1:0-14662 GCA_963634315.1 Flexilinea sp.
GAGCATGACTGCAGCACCATATACGGCAAGCAGGTTGCTCACATTGAACTTGCCAATGAACTGCACGCCCACTTCGCGACCGTCTATTTCGAGATACATTCCCTCGAAATGACACTCGATGATCTTGGCCTTGAAGTCGGCCATCGACCTTGTCGAGTAGGTCTTCACTGTGGCTTTCGTGTTCTGCACCATCACCATGCCGTTCTTGTCGTCGGCATTTGTTATGGCAAAAGCATCCTTTGGCAGTCCGTCGAAGAAAGCTTTCTTGGCGTCGCGGTAGTTCTCGAAGGTCTTGTGATAGTCGAGATGGTCACGCGTGAGATTGGTAAATATGCCGCCAACGAACCTCAGGCCACCAATGCGTTGCTGTGCTATGGCGTGACTTGAACACTCCATGAAAGCATACTCGCATCCTGCATCCACCATGCGCGCCAAAAGGGAGTTAAGTTCTATAGGGTCGGGTGTGGTGTGGTCGGCGGGTATGGCCTCGTCTTCTATATAGTTGCAAACGGTGGAGAGCAGTCCACACTTGTAACCGAACTTGCGGAACATATTATATAATAAGGTGGCGATGGTTGTCTTGCCGTTAGTTCCTGTGACGCCCACCAACTTAAGTTTCCTCGAAGGGTCTCCATAGAAGAGTGTAGCCACCCTACCCACAGAGCTTTCGGTAGATTCCACCTTTACAAACGTTACGTTTGCGGGCTTTCCCGACGGCACATCCTCGCACAATATGGCCGCTGCGCCAAGTTCCACAGCCTTGCCTATATAGGCGTGGCCATCGGTTTGCGTTCCTTTGATGGCCACGAAGAGGTGGCCCGGCTTGACACGGCGCGAGTCTATGTCAACCCCTGTAATCTCCACATCGGCATTGCCTTCGATGCAAAGAGTCTTCACATTGATAAGAAGTTCGCTAAGTCTCATATCTTTCTTCTGCTTTTATTGTTTCTTTTTCATGCTTCAGGTGGGGTCTAGGACCCAACTTTAGTTTAGCGTCAGTATGCACGTGCGGCCCTTGACTATGGGCGTTCCTGCCTGATAGCTCTGCGATTTCACGCGCCCACGCCCGTGTATAACCGACTTTATGCCTCGGCTTTCAAGCAGGAACACTGCGTCGCGCGCACCCATACCAGTAAGGTCGGGCATTACGTTGCTGTACATCTGTGTGCGCTGCAGTCCCACTTCACTGGGTTCTTTGGCAGCCTTGCCCCATATGGGGTTACCCGTCGCGTAGCTTCCGCTCCATGGTGCGTCGGTCTTTATGCCGAGGTTTGCCAACACGAAGCCGGCTGCAAGTATGTTGCCGTTCTTCACATCGGGCACGCAAATGGAGTTTTCGTCATGCGCATCTTCCACACTCAGCTTAAGGTCTCTTGCCATTACGCCCTCGGCAATGTGGTGGAACACCAGTCCGCTCATGCCTCCTCCAGAGGCGGGAAGGCCCGACTTCTGCAGACAAACGATGCAGCTGTAACGCGGATTGTCGGCAGGGAAATAGCCGGCAAAGCTGAGAAGGTAGTCGGTGACGCCTGTCTTGTAGCCTCCCGCTCCCTTGGATATCTGTGCCGTACCGGTCTTTCCCGCCACCTTAAACGACGGTGAACCGGCCCTTTTGCCCAGTCCTTGACTCACCACATGCTCCAATATGGTCTGTATTTCCTTGAGTGTGCGCTCCTTGCAGATGCGTTCCTTTATCACTTCCGGCGAAAACTCCATGAGTGTCACTCCGTTCTTCACCACCTTAGTCACAAACCTCGGACGCATCATGCGTCCATTGTTGGCTATCGCATTGTAGAACGTCACGGTAGATATGGGCGGTATCTGTGTCTCATAGCCTATGCTCATCCACGCCAAGGCTGTCTTGCTCCAGTTGACATATTGCCCACGGCTGTTCTTCTTGGGCATCCTTATGCGTGGCGTTGTGGCTCCCACGATGGGCAGATGCAGGTCAGACGCAAGCCCTATGCGGTATATTCCCTCCACAAACTTTTCGGGATTGTTGTGGTAGTGTTCGTCTATGATGCGGCTAACGCCAATGTTGGAACTCACCTCAAGCGTCCTTGGAAGCGATATGACCTGATAGCCGCCACGCCGCCAGTTGTGGTCTTTCATGTCGCGCCCGTACATATTCCATACACCAGAGCCAGTGTCAACCCTATATGTAGTGTCAACGACACCGTCGTCAAGGGCCACCATGAGTGAGGCGGTCTTGAACACGGAGCCGGGTTCGAGCAGGTCGCTCACTGCATTGTTCTTCATCTCGCGGTAGATGCCCTCTCCGCACTTCGTCATGTTGACTATTGCCTTGATGTCTCCCGTGGCCACTTCCATAAGTATGGCCACTCCTACGTTTCCGTTTATCTCTTTCAACTCGTCAATGACCGCTCTCTCGGCAATGTCCTGCATGTTCACGTCGATAGTGGTCACTATATCGGCACCGTCAATGGGCGGTGTGACGGGTACGTTCATGAATTTGTTGAGTATCTTCCGCCTGTGGGTCAGTCCGTTAGTGCCACGCAGGATGGAGTCGTACGACAGTTCCAGTCCGTAGCGCGCCGTGTCTTTGGCACCGAACATGTCGCCCACGGTGCGCTTGGCCAGCGAACCGAACGGCCGGCGGCGGGCGTTGAACTCCTCAAAGTGGAAGCCACCTTTATATATAGGTAGGTTGAACACGGGCAAAGCTTTCACCTCCGTGTAGGTGTTGTAGTCTATTCGCTTGTTCCATATGGGCCAGTTGCGGGCCATCTTACTGTGCCCTCGCTCCAAGTCGCGTTTGAATTCGGCTGCAGTCTTCTCGGGGAAGATGTGGTTAAGTCCCTCGCATATTTCGTCAACATTGGCTTTCCACATGGAGTCCTTTGCCTCACCGCCAGCCTGAAAGTCCATATACACTTTGTATTCGGGTATGCTGCTGGCCATGAGTTGACCATCGCAGCTCAGGATGTTGCCTCTATTGGGCTTCACGCTCACACTGTCGCGCTTGAGCCGTGAGGCCACCTCCGTCCAATACTCTTTTTTGGCGGTCATTATGTAGAAGGCTTTGGCCACTATGGCCACCCCCATCATGGTCAGCAGCGCTGCTATGGCGAAGTAGCGCGGCATTATCTTGTCGTTTCTGAACTTACTCATGGTCGTCGGGCACAGTTATTATGTATGGAGGCTGGTCGGCTATGTGCAGCGAACTGTCGTTGTTGTTCTTCAGCAGTTCGAGCACTTGGCTCTCGCGGCACCTTTCGGTGAGTGTACTTGAACTTGACAGAGCCTTATACTTGGCGTCCTTAAGCTCCGTCTCGAGTTTGTCCATCTGTATCAGATCCTGCTGACACTGGTATCTGAACGCCACATAGACAATGGTAAACGCAAACACGATAAGGATGAGCCATATCTGTCGGCGTACGAGGTCGGCTGTGAGTATGTCGCCTCCGAGTATCTTGCGCAGGGTGAGCGTCGGCGATGGCTTTAGGTCATCCTCACTCACGTTGGCCTTTATCTTTTGCATCGTCGAACCGACAGACTGGGGTTCTGCGGCTGCCTTAGCCTCCGCGTTGCCTTGCTGTGCGGTCTCCACGGGAGCCGTCTCCTGCTGTTGATTGCTGTCTTTCTTCATCGTTTGCTTCATCTTTCCTTCCGTCACTCCGCCTTTTCGGCCACCCTCAGCTTGGCGCTCCGGCTGCGTGGGTTACGCTGCTGCTCCTCGTCACTGGGCACTATGACCTTGCCTATGAGGCGGAACGGACTTTCTATCCTTCCGAAGAAGTCCTGCTGGAGCTTGCCTTCCACGTTGCCAGTCTTCATGATGTTCTTCACCATGCGGTCTTCGAGCGAGTGGTAGTTTATCACTGCGAGACGTCCTCTGGGCTGCAGTAGTTCCTCGGCGGCGGCAAGCATCTCGCGCAAGGCGTCCATCTCGTGGTTCACCTCTATGCGCAACGCCTGAAAGACGCGTGCCATGTCTTTCTTGGCGCGCTCGCGGGGAAGCAGTTTCTCCATCACTTCGGTCAGGTCACCGGTAGTGTTTATGCGTTTTTCCCCACGCGTCTTCACTATGGCTGCGGCCAGTCGGCGCGAGTTCTTCAGTTCTCCGTAGAGGTAAAGTACATCGGCGAGGCGCGCCTCGTCGTAGTTGTTTATCACATCAGCGGCAGTCGCTCCGGCACGTTTGTTCATCCTCATGTCCAAAGGGGCATCGAAGCGGAACGAGAAGCCGCGCTCTCCGTCGTCGAAATGATGGCTCGACACTCCAAGGTCGGCCAGCAGACCGTCTATGTGGTCCACTCCGTAGTAGCGCATCCAGTTTTTCAGGTAACGGAAATTGCTGCGCACGAAAGTGAAGTTTTCCCCCACCCCTTTTGTGCCTTTTGCGTCAGCGTCTTTTTCATCGCCGCACCAGCCTGTGTGTATGTTGGCTTCGGCATCGGCATCTTGGTCGAAGCTGTACAGATGGCCGTGGCCGCCCATGCGCGACAGTATCTCCCGGCTGTGGCCACCTCCGCCAAATGTCACATCAACGTAAATGCCTCCTTCGTGTATATTCAAGCCGTCTATGCTCTCATCCAAGAGCACAGGCACGTGGTATGTCTCTGCCGTCTTTATCATAGTGTGTTGTCGTCGGTTGTCATCAAGTCTTCCAATGCCTGCCCGAATGAGGCCAGTTCCATGAAAGGCTTTTCGGTCTTTTCCGTTGCCCAAATCTCTATTGTGTCGCCCATGCCGATGAACTTCACGCACTGTTCTATGCCTGCGAGCTTGAGGTAACGCTTGGGTATGAGGAAACGGCCGTTGGAGTCGAGGGTCAGGGATTCCACTTCCGACACGAATTGGCGGAACACTTGCTGGTGGGTTTTGTTCCATCGGTTGAGACGATGCCGAAGGTTGTCCATCTGCTCGTTCCATACGGCTTCGGTATAAAGCACCAAGCAGTCTTGGAAAACGTCCTTGCGCATGACCATGGACACACCTTCTCCGCCAGGCAATGCCTTGCGGAATGCCGACGGGAGAAACACCCGTCCCTTTGAATCGACCTTTCCCTCTATGTTTCCTAAAAAGCGCATGCGTACATAGTATATGCTTTCGAGGCCAAAGATACGCATTTTCCACCACATTCCCCCACTTCGCTCCACTCTTTTTGTCTTTTGCCCTCTTTTTTTTGACGTTTACCAATGTACTATTAGCCCACTGCCACAAACGAGGCACGCTTGACAAGTTCCGTAAACATGCGCTTTAGGCATCGTAAACATATGCTTTAGACATCCTAAACGTGTGCTTTACACTCCACAAACGTGGCTCTCTTCAAGCGCCGAACTATCACTTTCAAAAGTAAAGAAGGCGCAGTTGGGCGCATGACACGAAAAGACAAAAGTTGTTTCAACGGCATTAAAACATAGCAAAAAACTAACCTAAAGGCGATTTTTCGTGCGAAAAAGTACACAATATAAAACTTTTACGCTACTTTTGCATTTGCGTTAGTAAGTGGAGAGAAATGAACCAAATAACCGAGCAAACCATTGACATCGACAACATCCTACGTTCAAAAATGGGAGACAAGGCCAAGTTCGTCCCCTCTGCACTCGTTGCATGGCTCAAGCGCATCATCCATCAGGACGAAGTGAACAGGTTCCTTTGGGAGAGCCGTCACCTTACGGGCACCGAATGGCTGGAGGAGTGTGTCAGATACCTTGACATGACCTTGCAGATTGTGGGCGAGGAGAACCTACCCGACAAGAACAATGGCCGATGCTACACGTTTGTCAGCAACCATCCTCTTGGCGGCGAGGATGGCGTCGCACTCGGTTCCATCATAGGACGCCACTACGACAGCCGTTTCCGTTACCTCGTCAACGACTTGCTGATGAACCTTCCAGGCCTTGCGCCACTATGCATTCCCATAAACAAGACTGGCAGTCAGGGGCGGGGCTTCCCTGCCATGGTGGAGCAGGGCTTCAAGAGCGACAACCACATGCTCATGTTCCCTGCAGGCATTTGTTCGCGACGTGGGAAGGATGGCGCCATAAGAGACATTCCATGGAAAAAGACGTTCATTGCCAAGAGTGTTGAGTATCAGCGCGATGTTGTCCCTATACACTTCGGGGGCAGCAACTCCAACTTTTTCTATCGGCTGGCCAACTTCTCCGACCGCCACATCAAGAAGATTAACGTTGCCATGCTGTTTCTTGTGGATGAAATGTACAAGAACACGCACAAGACGTTCCGCATAGCCATAGGCAAGCCTATACCGTGGCAGACGTTCGACAAGAGCAGGACTGACGCCCAATGGGCACAGTATGTTCAGGACATTGTATATAGTCTTTAAAAACCGAAAAAAAACAAACAACGACCAAGCAAACAACGACCCAGAAATGGAACAGGAGATTATTCAACCGGTCGATAAAAGGCTGATAAAGAGCGAGCTGACGCCCGACAAACAGCTGCGCATGACCAACAAAAGCCACAACGAGATATACATCATCGACGTGCACAACGCCCCAAACGTGCTACGGGAGATTGGGCGACTGCGCGAAATGGTGTTCAGAGAGGCTGGAGGCGGCACAGGAAAGGCGCTTGACCTCGATGAGTTCGACACGATGGACAACTGCTATAAGCAGCTCATCGTCTGGAACCCTGAGGCAGAGGAGATCATTGGCGGCTATCGCTACATCTTAGGCTCCGATGTTGAGGTAGACAAGGATGGGCAGCCGCTACTTGCCACAAGTCACATGTTTCACTTCTCCGACAAGTTCATGCGCGACTACATGCCCCAAACCATTGAGTTGGGACGTAGCTTTGTGTCATTAGGCTACCAGAACACGAGCAAGAACGGCACCAAGAGTCTCTTCGCTCTCGACAACTTGTGGGACGGTCTTGGGGCTTTGACGGTCATAAAGCCTAATGTCAAGTATTTCTTCGGCAAGATGACCATGTATCCTTCTTACATCCGCAAGGGCAGAGACATGATTCTCTATTTCCTCAAGAAGCATTTCGACGACAAGGAAAACCTCGTCATCCCGATGAAACCGCTCAAAATAGAGTCTGACCCCGCTGAATTGGCAGAACTGTTCCATGAGTCTTCGTTCAAGGAAGACTATCGGATACTCAATCGGGAGATAAGGAAACTGGGCTACAACATTCCGCCGCTGGTCAACGCATACATGGGTCTGAGTCCTACAATGAAACTTTTCGGCACGGCCATTAACGATGGCTTCGGCGACGTGGAGGAGACAGGCATACTCATTGCTGTGGATGAGATACTTGAGGAAAAGCGCATGCGCCACATTGACTCGTTCATCAATGAACATCCCGAAGCGATGAAGATAACAAGCGGTGCAAACAGTGTGATATATAAGGAGAAAGCGCACCTTATATTATAGGCAGTGAAATTCCGTTTATCTTTTGGTAAATGTCAAGGGCATACACGTCGGTCATGCCGCTTATGTAGTCGATGACGGCCATCATGCGAGTTTCAAGGTCGTCCGACTCAATGTCGTATTGGTCGCTCACGCGTTGTATGAGCTGTTGCGAGTGGTAACGTTCAGGATGCACGGCCGCTTCGACCATCAGTTCCATGAGTGTCTCCATTATCTTGTAACCCGACAACTCCACGTCCAGAACAGGTTTACTGCGATATATGCGCGTCTTCGACAGACGTGTGCAGCGTTGGTAGGCTTCTTTGCACAGTGGCGAGACATGGTCTATCAAACTGCCCTCAAACACGCCGCAGAGTATTTGTTCCTCGTTTTCCACAAATGTCTTGACACATTCCCTCTCCAATATGCCCACAGCACAGGCACGCATATACACTATCTTCTCATTGTTGTCGGTGAGTTGTTCCTCCTCTATGCGCCGCTCTATCTTTCGTTTCACATCGTCCGCAAAGAAACCGAGCAACAGTTCGCGCGTCTCTTCAAACGACAAAATCCTTAGCTTGTGGGCATCCTCAATGTCCATTATCTCGTAGCAGATGTCATCGGCTGCCTCAACGAGATACACCAGTGGATGGCGCACGCACACCAGTGGAGTTTCAGGGCTTGACAAGCGAATAATGCCCATTTCATCGGCAATGCGTTCATAATAGGTTTGCTCACTTTGGAAGAAGCCGAACTTGCCTTTTTCGCTTGCCGCCGACGAGGCAAAGGGATACTTCACTATAGACGCGAGGGTTGGATAGGTCATAACAAAACCGCCAGAACGACGCCCCTTGAACTTATGGGTGAGCAACCTGAACGCATTGGCGTTGCCTTCGAAGTGGGTTATGTCGTCCCAAAAGGCGGGCGAGACCATTTCCTTTAGAACTCGGCCTTTGCCTTCGGTGAAGAATGTCTGCATGGCTTTCTCGCCTGAATGGCCGAAAGGTGGGTTGCCCATATCATGCGCCAAGCATGCCGAGGCCACAATTTGACCGATTTCATCGAACAGCGTACCCTTCAGTTCAGGATGTTGCAGACATAGCTCCCGCGCCACATCATTGCCCAACGACATACCTACGCTTGCCACCTCAAGACTGTGCGTAAGCCTGTTGTGCACAAACACACTGCCGGGAAGGGGGAACACCTGAGTCTTGTTCTGCATTCTGCGGAACGGTGCGGAGAAGATAAGGCGGTCATAGTCGCGCTTGAACTCCGTGCGGTCGTCGTGCCTCTCACTGTGGCGTTGTTCTTGTCCGAGGCGCTTGTTGGTTATGAGCCTTCGCCAGTCCATTCTTTTGTCCATAGTTCCAAGATTTATCTTTGCGTCTGCAAAATTACACATTTTTGGTTTGTTCCACGATTTCCACCTATAAGGAATATAAGTCTCGACAGAGGCCTGTCTGCTCATGTGTCGGGAGATAGCACAATTCCAACCTTTTGTTGCACAAAACGAGCCTCCGCATAAAATGGCTTTTCCCTTACTTTGCAACCGAATTGCCAAACGACAAGCTGCCCATTGGCAGATGAACCTAAAAAAACAACGCCTAAAATAATGAAGAAGCAGTTACACAACCTTTCAATGTTGAAACGTACGACAGTTAGCGTTCTCGTCCTGTTGGTTTGCCTTAACCTATCGGCAGCAGTGAGCTTTCTCTCGCTTGACAAGCAGCTCCAACTGTGCCAAGACTTCCTCTCGTTGGAGGATGTGGCGCAATATCCGCCAGTAGCCATCCAAGAGTTGCAGGACCTCGTCTGTCTTGTAGAGACGCAGAAGGGCAACACCGACATCAAGCAGACGCAGATAAACAGTTACCGCGATGCTTTAAAGAACAAGTTGGCCAAGGTGAAGGCACTAAAAGGCTTTGCCATGAACGAGGAACGACTTTTGGTGGGCAACTACAACACCGACCGTGGTTTCAACCATCCCGGCGCGCTCCACACCGAAGCCGACTTCAAACGCATCAGACAGCAGTTGGCCGACAAAGACAGCTTTGTTGTGGCAGCCTACGCCAAACTTACCGCCAATGACTACTCCAGTTATGATGCCTATGTAGGTCCTGTTGACACCATACGCCGCGGCGGAAGCGGTTGGCAGAACTACATCTTCGCCTCACGTGCCGCCCATATAGCCTACATGAACGGTTTGATGTGGCATATTACTGGTGACGCACGCTATGCCCGTAATGGCATACGCCACCTCAACGAGTGGGCGGCCACGTGCAAGATGGTTACAGGCGACTCCAACCAAGCCCTTGCAGCCGGTCTCACCGGCTATCAGTTTGCCAACGCCGGGGAGCTGTTGCGCGACTTCAGCGAGTGGAGCCCAGCCGACTTCAAGGCCTACCAACGTTGGATGCTCGACGTGTGGTACACGGCCAACAATGGTTTCTTGCGCTACCGTGCCGGCACATGGCAGAACTCGGGCAAGTGGTGGCAAGCGCCAGGTCATTACTGGAGCAATTGGGGACTGTGCAACACGCTCTCTGTCATAAGTATAGGCATCGTGTGCGATGATCCTTTCATATATAGTCAAGGTCTCTCATGGTACAAGTATCAGCACGTGAAGCTCGACGACGCATGGCCCAACAACCTTAAGGAGGGCATCGTTTACGACTCTGGACTCAACGAGTTTCTGCCCATGCTTGTGCCGGCCGTGTCCGACGATGAGCGTGGCCCCTTTGGCAAACTCGGACAGATGGAGGAGTCGGGACGCGACCAAGGTCATGCGCAACTGGCTCTCGGCTTGGCCGTGGATATCTGCCAAACGGCTTTCAACCAGGGCGATGACCTCTTCGCCTACATGGACGACCGTCTTGCGGCTGGCATAGAGTGGTCGATGGCCTACAACACCATGGACACCGTGGAAGTGAAGACTCTGCCGTGGACACCGTTCAAGTATGCCACCAACGGCATATACTACACCGACGGACGCTCATGGCTGCAGACAGAGCCGAGTGCGGCCTCGCGCGGCACCGTGCGCCCCTACATGGAGCGAATACTCGGCTACTATGAGGGTTATCGCGGTGTGACTATGAAGTATAGCGAGAAAGGTCGCGAGATCCTGGGCATGGAGGGCGGCGGTGGCGGCAGCACGTCTGGCGGCTACGACCATCTTGGCTTCACCTCTCTCACCTGCCACCGCGACCGTGTGTCAGCGGAACAGGCTCCCACCATCATAACCGCCAAACTAAGTTATCAGGGCAAGACGCTCGGCCAAGCGGAACTGGGCAGTCTTGACGACACATACGCCTCCGATACCTGCAAGGCCATACCCGTTGGCAGCGTGGTGGAGTTTCTTCCTCAACTTCCCGCTGGCGAGGACAACACGGGTAAGTGGACATGGAGCACGGGCGAACAAACCCAAAACTTGAAGATAACGGCCATGCGCAGTCAGGTGTATCGTGTGACCTACGAGAATAGTCGTGGTGTGAAGAGCTCGGCCACCTATACCGTGGCGGTTAAGGGCGACTGTCAGGTCGATTCCGTAAAGCCCTCCATCACCTACAACGGTGTGACCACTGCGGACACTATAATAGATGTGTTGGCCTACTCCAACGTTACACTCAAGGTCGAACCTTTTGGCGGCTGGGGCAGCGTAGAGTGGAGCAATGGCTCTACCGACAACGAGATTGTGGCGGAGAACATAGGTTGCGACCGTGAGTATAGTGTGGTCTATACCAACCAAGGCGGCGCACAGTCGAAGACCACATTTCACATACATGTCATAGGCATGACCGCCGCACTGCGTGTTGACAGCGGCGAACTTCAGTCCACCGACAGCATTGTGGTGACCAAGGGACAAAAACTCACGCTGCGACCTATGACCACCGACGAATACAAGGCTGGCGATTGGCTGTGGAACAATGGGGCGACGACCGACTCTTTGGTCTTGGACAATGTGGAGCAGAGCGGCACTTATACGGTAGTGCACACTTTCGGAACACTAACCGACACTCTGATGTTCAAAGTACAGTGCGCCTCGTCTGACTTCGGACCTAAGGATGGCAACTATCAGGTGCTGAACACTGGCACAGAGCTTTACCTCACCAACACGGGTCTCTCTTCGCCGAAGTTTGCCGCAAGGGATGAGACGAACGTCACGGCGCAGATGTGGACCATCAGCAAGGATGGCGACAGATACAAGATAGTGTCGACCAAGGACGGCAAACACCTCAACTACAATGCGCGTCTTACTGCTGAGTCATCCTACAACCAAGACAAAAGCACCTTCTTTTTCTACGGACTGGACGGCACTCGTCTCTTTTCCATACGCGGCAGCGAGACGGCCGGTGCGCTCTTTTGGACTGTTAACAACCACACCACCATAAGCACCAAAGGTTCCGACTCACTGCAGGACTTCCCTTTTGAGCTTGTCTTTGTGTCGTCAGCCAACGGCATTGCAAACGTGAGGGAAGACAGGGTTCAGAATGGCTTTGCCTATAGTCTCACGGGGCAGAGGGTTGATGAGGCCTACAAGGGTATAGTAATATATAAAGGAAAGAAAACCGTAAGACGATAAACTGCTAACATTTTTCAATCAATTCAAATAAAAACCGAGTATTATGAGAAAGTTTTATCTAATGTCTTTACTGCTGTCAGGCATGCTGTCAACCACAGCTATGGCCAGCACAAAGGACGACTTGGCCGGAGCCACGGCCGACAATCCGAAGGACGCGACCTATCTGATAGGCAACGCGAAGATGGACTCAACTGGCTATTGGACTGTCGTGGGGCCCTCATGGGGACTCCAGTCGGCCAACTACACCAATGGTGATGTGGTGATTGAGGGGTTCTATGAGCGTTGGGTACGCAATCCGCAGACTCTGCCCGACGGTCACTTCTACCAGACTATAGAGGGACTACCCAAGGGTGTCTACCGTCTCACGGCCGCTTGCATATCCACACAGCAAAGCAACGCAGGAGCCACACAGACAGGTACCTGGCTCTTTGCGCGCCATGATGCCGCCGGTGACTCTGTTGAGGTTTCCACTGGCAATAAAGTGCCGGAGCGCATCGCCTGCGACTTCGTACTGAATGCCGACGGTGACATTCAGATAGGCTTTGGCACCTATGCCACGAGCAGCAACTGGGTGGCTGCCGACAACTTCACGCTCACATACTATGGCGATGGCATCGGTCTTTTCAAGAACAATCTCCTGAGCAAGATGGATGACCTCCGCGCCAAGATGGAACTGGACATCTACAAAGGGCTCGTAACAGTGATTGAGGCAGAGCTGGCCGCCGCCGAAGACTTGTACAACGGCAGTGCCACCACCAGGGCCGACATCGATGCAGAGATAGCAAAGATGGACTCGCTGATGGGCAAGGCCGACGAGAGCGCCGCGGCCTACGAGAGTCTGATTGCGGCTGTGGATAGTGCGAGCACCACGCTCGGACTCGACGCCAACAAGTTCGACCTTAGTATAATAGATGGTTATCTTGCTGATAACGCCATCGATGAGGTGGTGGATGGTCACACGGCCGACACCGAGAAGTGCGGCGAACTGACCGCCGGCATCTACAAGGCCATCATGCAAACGCTCTGCAGTGGCATTAGGGAGGGTGAGGACGCAACGTTCATCATCAACAACCCGGGCTTCGACAATGGGAAAAAGGGATGGTCTTACTCTGGCACTTCTCCAGGCGTAAGCTGCAGTGAAGTAGAATTCTACAACCATGTGTTCGACTGCTGGCAGGAGATTGAGGGTGTGCCCGACGGTACCTACACGCTCAAAGTGCAGGCTTTCGTTCGCACCAACGACAACCCTACGGCCTATACCAACTACCTCAACGGCATTGAGGTGAAGGCTAAGGCTTATGTGAACGACAGAGAACAGCCCATCGTGAACGTGATGTCACAGGCTTCGGAGCAGAGCCTCGGCACAGGCGACTACCAGAACGCAGGTGGCACATACACGCCCAACAACATGGAGGGGGCTTCGGCCTACATGGCTGCCGGCTACTATGAGACTACCGTGAAGGGTGTGGCTGCCAACGGCAAACTGCGTGTGGGCATAAAGTTGCAGGATGTGGAGGGCTACAATAAATACTAGGTGCTCTTCGACAACTTCCGCTTGACCTACAATGGCAATGACATAAGTGAGATGGCTGAGCTGAAAGAAATGCAGACGGCTGAAGCTGAGAAGCTCTATGCGCAGCCCATGAACGCCGACTCGCTCGCCGCACTGAAGACTGCCGTGGAAGCAGCCAATACCGCTACGACAAGCTCTGCGCTCGCCGCAGCTCTCAGCCAGCTGACCGTTGCCACCTCTGCCGCCAAGTCGTCTGTTAATACCTACGCTGTTCTTGTTGACGCCCTTGCCGCATCGAAGACCAAGGTCAACAAGTACAAGAGCGAGGGTGGTTCTTACACGACCAACTACAATGCTGTGAATGAGAAGATGCTTGGCGGTGGCTATGCCGATGCGGAGATTGACGCACAGGTCATCTTCGTGAAGACATTTACCAACCAGTGGCTGCTTGAGGATGTCGTAGCTGGCGCAACGCCCACCGACGTGAGCTTCATCATCGACAATCCGTCGTTTGACGACAACACCAACAGCGGATGGAACTTCAGCGGCTCTACTGGAGCTGTCAGCTTCAACCTCCAGGAGTTCTTCAATGTCAACTTCGACATGTATCAGCAGCTCTATGGCATGAAGGCGGGCAAGTATCGCCTTGAGGTGCAAGGCTTCTATCGCAGCCAAATGGGACTGAACGCCAAGATTTACATCAACGATGCTGAGACTCAGCTCATGTCGATAGCCGAAGGTGTTTATGAAGGCACTACTCCCGGCTCCATTGTCTATGATGCCGAGACTGGCATGTCAGTGCCTAACACTATGGAGGCTGCATCGTGGTTCTTCGACTCTCTTGAGGTGAAGAAATACACAGGCAATGAGGTTACCTACGACTACGACGACACTTCGGCCGACTTCATCGTAGGCATGAAGAAGAACGTGCTTGAAACCCGCGACTGGACCATCATCAGCGGTTTCCAACTCTACTACATCGGCGCAACCTCTGGCATAGAGGAGACCAGCAGCAATGCCAAGACTGTGGCTGTGGAGTTCTACGACCTCAACGGAAGACGCATCAGTGGCTTGCAGAAGGGTTTGGTAATCATGAAGACGAGAAAGGCCGACGGCAGCGTGGAGACGCGCAAGCTGACGAGGAAATAAGGTCTGCGCAGTCATCGGGCGTGCTAGTAGGAGCGTTTCTCCGAAGTGCGACCCAGTGCGCTAGGGTGCAGCTTGGAA
>CAVHDN010000020.1:0-14659 GCA_963634315.1 Flexilinea sp.
CTCTGTACATCATACGCAAGCGCATAGAGAAGCGCATTGACGACAAGGACTTCTACATATGCTCCCTTTCAAGCAAGAACATTATATATAAAGGTATGTTGTCGAGCCTTCAGCTGCGGCAATACTTCCCCGACTTGACTAATAACTACTTCACGAGCGGACTGGCACTGGTTCACTCCCGCTTCTCAACCAACACATTCCCCACATGGAGCCTCGCCCAACCCTTCAGGTTGCTCTGCCACAACGGAGAGATAAACACCATCAGAGGCAACAGAGGTTGGATGCAGGCTCGCGAGAGCGTGCTCAACTCGCAGGCCTTAGGCGACATCCGTCAGATATCGCCCATCGTACAGCCGGGCATGAGCGACTCCGCAAGCTTGGACAACGTGTTTGAGTTCTTCGTGATGAGCGGTCTGTCGCTGCCCCACGCCATGTCGATCATGGTGCCCGAGAGCTTCAACGACAAGAACCCCATATCCGAAGACCTGAAAGCCTTCTACGAATATCACTCCATACTTATGGAACCCTGGGACGGCCCAGCCGCACTGCTCTTCAGCGACGGACGCTTTGCTGGAGGTATGCTCGACCGCAACGGTCTGCGTCCCGCACGCTACACCATAACCAAGAACGACATGATGGTCGTGGCCAGTGAGGTGGGTGTGATGGACTTCGACCCGACGGAGATAGCCGAGAAGGGTCGCCTGCAACCAGGAAAGATACTGCTCATAGACACCCAAGAGGGCAAGATATACTACGACGGCGAGATAAAGGCACAGTTGGCTGCTGCCCATCCCTACCGCCAGTGGCTCTCCACCAACCGCATACAGCTTGAGAAACTGAAGAGCGGACGCAAGGTGGACAACAGTGTGCCCGACCTTGTGCGCCATGAGATAATGTTCGGCTATGGCGAAGAGGATGTGGACGGCACCATCGTCCCCATGTCAGTCAACGGTCAGGAACCAACAGCCGCCATGGGCAACGACACCCCGCTTGCCGTGCTTAGCGACCGTCCACAGATATTCTTCAACTACTTCCGCCAGCAGTTCGCACAGGTGACCAACCCTGCCATCGACTCCATCCGCGAGGAACTGGTGATGTCGCTGACAGAGTACATAGGCCGTGTGGGCACAGGAATACTTAGTCCCGACGAGACCAACTGTAAGATGGTGCGCCTGCCCCACCCAATACTTAACAACACACAGCTCGACATACTCTGCAACATACGCTACAAGGGCTTCAACACCGTGAAACTGCCCATGCTGTTTGAGTGTGCCAAAGGTGCCGAGGGACTGCATGAAGCTCTCGATGAACTGTGCAAACAGGCTGAGCGCAGTGTAGATGACGGCTACAACTACATCATACTTAGCGACAGAGACGTTGACGAGACCCATGCCGCCATACCGTCGCTGTTGGCCGTGAGTGCCGTACACCACTACCTCATATCAGTGGGCAAGCGTGTGCAGACCGCACTTATTGTGGAAAGCGGCGAGATACGCGAGACCATGCACGCCGCACTGCTTTTGGGCTATGGCGCATCGGCCTTGTGTCCATACATGACTTTCGCCATACTCGACGACCTTGTGAAGAAACACAAGATACAAGAGGACTACGACACCGCCGAGAAGAACTACATCAAGGCAGTAAAGAAGGGACTGTTCAAGATAATGGCCAAGATGGGCATATCCACCATACGCTCCTACCGTGGCGCAAAGATATTCGAAAGCATAGGACTGTCGGAGAGTCTGCTCCGCAACTACTTCGGTACCGAGATTTCCACCATAGGCGGTATAGGACTGGAGACCATAGCCCGCGATGCCATACGTCTGCACGACGAGGCATTCTCTAAAAAAACACAGACCGACTTCCTGCCCAACCTCGGACAGTTCCACTACCGCAAGGATGGCATCAAGCACGCTTGGAACCCCGAGACCATTGCCACACTGCAGTTGGCCACAAGGACAGGCAACTATTCCAAATTCAAGGAATATACCCACTACGTTGACGCCAAGGAGAGTCCCATCTTCATTCGCGACTTCTTCGACTACAAGCGCAACCCGATATCCATCGACAAGGTGGAACCGGTGGAGGACATTGTAAAGCACTTCGTTGTGGGTGCAATGAGTTTCGGAGCACTGTCGAAAGAGGCTCACGAGACCATAGCCTTGGCCATGAACAAACTGGGCGGGCGCAGCAACACTGGTGAGGGCGGTGAGGACAACATCCGCTTCCACAGCACTGTTGACGGCATCTCGCTCTCTTCGAAGACCAAGCAGATAGCCTCGGGTCGCTTCGGTGTCACCGCTGAATATCTCGTGAACGCCGAGGAGATACAGATAAAGGTGGCACAGGGTGCAAAGCCGGGTGAGGGCGGACAGCTCCCAGGCTTTAAGGTCAACGAGATAATAGCCAAGACCCGTCACTCCATACCGGGCATATCGCTCATCTCGCCTCCACCACACCATGACATCTACTCCATAGAAGACCTCGCACAACTCATCTTCGACCTGAAGAACATCAACCCGAAGGCCGCCGTGAGCGTGAAGCTCGTGGCCGAGAGTGGTGTGGGTACCATTGCCGCAGGTGTGGCAAAGGCCAAGGCCGACCTCATTGTGGTGTCGGGTGCCGAGGGTGGTACGGGTGCAAGTCCTGCATCGAGCATGCGCTTCGCCGGAATATCGCCGGAGATAGGCATCAGCGAGACACAGCAGACACTCATGAAGAACGGTCTGCGCGGTCAGGTGCGTCTGCAGGTTGACGGACAGTTGAAGACTGGACGCGACATCATAATGATGGCCATGCTTGGAGCTGAGGAGTTTGGTTTCGGAACATCAGCCTTGATAGTATTGGGATGTGTGATGATGCGCAAGTGCAACCTCAACACGTGTCCTATGGGCGTGGCAACGCAGAACCCGGAACTGCGCAAGCACTTCACCGGTCGCTACGAGTATCTTGTGAACTTCTTCACATTCCTTGCCCAAGAGGTGCGCGAGTATCTCGCCGACATGGGCTTCACGAAGCTCAACGACATCGTGGGCCACACGGAGCTGATTGTTCCCAAGAAGAGCAACGACCCCAAGACGGCCACGCTCGACTTCCACCGCTTGCTCAACCGTGAGGACGGACACTGCACGCTCTATCATACCACAAGTCAGAAGCATGAGCTCGACGATGTGCTCGACCAGCAGATCGTGCGTGCCGCGCAGAAAGCCATAGAAAACCAAGACGAGGTGAACCTCGACTACGCAATAAAGAACACCGACCGTGCTGTGGGTACTATGCTTAGCGGTATCATCGCAAGCAAGTATGGCGAGGAGGGACTGCCCGACTCCACCATCAACGTTAAGTTCAAGGGTTCTGCGGGTCAGAGTTTCGGTGCGTTCCTCGTGAAAGGCATCAGTTTCAAGCTTGAGGGTGAGACCAACGACTACTTCGGCAAGGGCCTTAGCGGTGGACGCATAGCCATACTGCCGCCCACACGCAGCAACTTCGCCGCCGAGGACAACATCATAGCCGGCAACACCGGACTGTATGGAGCCACAAGCGGAGAGCTATATATTAATGGTAAGGTGGGCGAGCGCTTCGGAGTGCGCAACTCGGGTGCCATCGCAGTGCTTGAGGGCGCCGGCGACCACTGCTGTGAGTACATGACAGGCGGCCGTGTGGTGGTGCTTGGTGAGACGGGACGCAACTTCGCCGCTGGTATGAGTGGCGGTGTGGCCTACGTGTGGGACAAGAACCACAACTTCGACTATTTCTGCAACATGGACATGGTGGAGATAAACCTTGTGGAGGACAGCAACTACCGCAAGGAGCTGCACGAGCTCATTCGTCAGCACTACCTATACACAGGCTCCAAGTTGGCCCGTACCATGCTTGACGACTGGAACCGCTATGTTGAGGACTTCATTCAGGTGGTGCCCATCGAGTACAAGCGTGTGCTTCAGGAGGAGCAAGTGCGCAAGTTGCAACAGAAGATTGCCGACATGCAGAGAGACTATTAATATATTGAACAATTGGAATGGAGAATGACAGAACCGTTGGCTAACGCTTAATGTCTCAATCTTTCCATATTTAAAATTTAAGACGATGGGAAATCCAAAAGCATTTTTAACAATACACCGCCAGGAGGCGGGATATAGACCTCTGCACGACCGCATACATGACTTCGGCGAGGTGGAGCAGACACTCAACAGTAACGACCGCCGCACACAGGCCAGCCGCTGTATGGACTGCGGCGTGCCTTTCTGTCACTGGGCTTGTCCGTTAGGCAACAAACCGCCAGAGTGGAACGATGCCTTGTATAAGGGCGACTACGAGTTGGCCTACCGACTGCTCAACTCCACCAACGACTTCCCAGAGTTCACCGGACGTATCTGCCCTGCCTTGTGCGAGAAGGCGTGCGTGCTGAACCTCATAGAGCATGAGCCTACTACCAACAGAGAGGATGAGGCCGCCATCACCGAAATGGCTTTCCAAGAGAACTATGTGCGCACCGAAACACCAGAGCGCAACGGCAAGTCGGTGGCTGTCATAGGCGCAGGCCCAGCCGGACTCGTGGCTGCCAACAGACTCAACCATAAGGGCTACAAGGTGACCGTGTTCGACAAGAACGAGAACGCAGGAGGACTGCTGCGCTACGGCATACCAAACTTCAAGCTCAACAAGGCCATCATAGACCGCCGCTTGAAGGTGCTTGAGGCCGAGGGCATAGAGTTCAAGTATGGCGTGGCGGTTGACCCCAACAAGTTGCCCGAAGGCTTCGACGCTTACGTGTTGGCTACGGGTACGCCCACTGCGCGTGACCTCAAGATACCCGGACGCGAACTGAAAGGCGTGCATTTCGCCCTTGAGATGCTCTCACAACAGAACCGCGTGCTGGCCGGAATGGAGTTCTCCAAGGACGAGCTGGTCACAGCCAAGGGCAAGGACGTGCTCGTGATAGGTGGTGGCGACACCGGTAGCGACTGTATAGGCACCGCTCACCGTCAGGGTTGCAAGAGCGTGACACAGATAGAGATAATGCCCAAGCCGCCCGTTGGCCCATGCGACCCCAACAACCCATGGCCCGCATGGCCGCGCGTGCTCAAGACCACCTCAAGTCATGAGGAGGGTTGCACACGCCGTTGGAACATCAACTCGCTGGAGTTCCTTGGCAAGGACGGTAAGCTCACAGGAGTGAAAGTACAGGAGATAACGTGGAAGCCTAACCCCGAAGGTGGTCGCCCGCTGATGGAACCTGTGGGCAAGCCTGAGGTGATAAAGGCAGAGATAGTGCTTCTGGCCATGGGCTTCCTCAAACCAGAGCATCCGAAGTTTGCCGACAATGTCTTCGTGGCCGGCGATGCCGCCAGCGGAGCGTCGCTCGTGGTGCGCGCCATGGCCAGTGGCCGCGATGCAGCAGCAGCCGTTGATAAGTATCTGAAAGCTTAGCCAACACACATACCTATTATATATAGCCTCGCCAGAGACGTTGTGGGTTTCCCTGTTTCCCCAATCCACCCGCAACCTCTATTTATGGCGAGGCTTTTTGTGTGTATAAAGTCAAGTGTTGATGAATGTAGGTCCCTATTTGTTGGGCGTAGGATAGCTCACGCGAGTGTGATAGATGGTCTTCAGTTTCTCTATTAGCACAGTCTTGGCATAGGCAATGTCGCGGAACGTGATGGGACACTCCTTGAAGAAACCGTCGGCCAGTTGACTGTCGATGAGTTGGTTCACAAGGTCGCGTATGGACTTCTCCGAGTAGTCATGCTGCGACCGTGACGCTGCCTCCACCGTGTCGGCCATCATCAGTATGGCCTGCTCCTTTGTGAACGGGTTTGGTCCAGGATAAGTGAAGAGCAAGTCGTCAACCGCCTCGTCAGGGTGTTCGTTCTTGTACTTCACGAAGAAATATTTAGTCTTGCCCTGTCCGTGGTGAGTGCTTATGAAACCCTTTATCACGTCAGGCAGGTTGTACTTGTCGGCCATCTTCAGCCCCTCGGTCACATGACTGATTATGATTTGCGCACTCTCTATGCACGTAAGGTTAGCGTGCGGGTCTATTCCCGACTGGTTCTCGGTGTAGTATATGGGGTTGGCCATCTTGCCAATGTCATGGTATAGCGCACCGGTACGCACGAGTTGACTCTTAGCCCCTATCTTGTTGGCTATCTCCGCTGCAAGGTTACCCACCTGAATGGAGTGCTGGAACGTGCCCGGAGCCACCTCGCTCAACCGCCTGAGCAGCGGGTTGTTGGTGTTGGACAGTTCAATGAGTGTTATGTCGGAGGTAAATCCGAAGGTCTTCTCTATGAGATAGAGCAGCGGATAGGCGAAGAGCAACAACAGACCGTTGGCTATGAAGTAGTTGTAGGTGCTCAAGTCGAGCGTGGCCAGTGCCGCACCGTTCATGAGTTCGTAGCCCATGTTTATGGCCGTGCTTGTGAGCGCCACTATTATGGCCGTCTTGAAGAGTTGCGAGCGGTATTGCAGTTCGCGCAGAGAGTAAATGGCCACAAGTCCAGCCACCGTCTCTGTCACCACGAAGTCGAACGGGTGCTGCAGCATGGCGGCGCATATCAATATCATGGTAAGATGCGTGATGAACGCCGTGCGCGAGTCCATGAATATTCGTATGAATATGGGCACCATGGCGTAGGGTATGATATAGACATGGCCAATGGTGTTGCGCACCAGGAGCGAAGTGAGGAGCGCGAATATCACAATCATCGAGTACAACATGGCTATGCTGCGAGGCTTCTCGAAGTAGTCCTTGCGGAAGAGACTCAAATAGACGGTGAAGCACACGAGGAATATAAGCACGTAGATGCCCTCGCCCGTGAGTGTGATGCGACTGTTGTTGGTGTCCTGCGACCGTATGTCGTTCTCTTTCTTGAACGACTCAAGTATTCGGTAGGTCGCCTCATCCACAATCTCTCCACGGTCTATTATCTTCTGTCCCTTCTGCACCACACCATTCGCAGTAGGAATGCTCTTAAGCAGGTCGTCGAGGCTTGTTTCGCTTCTCTCCTTGTCGTATATGAGATTAGGCGTGATGTAGTTGTTGAGGTTGCACCGCTGCAAAGCCTGCTTGTGCTGTTCCATCAGTTCGTCGGAGAACAGTTGTTCATAGGCTTCCTTGGTGGTGAGCACCTCCACCGCCTTAACGCTTGTGGCGTTCTTTCCGTTCACCACACGTATGGTGCGCGAGGTGTCGGTGGCCGTCAGCCCGTCGGCCTCTTGGCTTACAATGCCCCGTCGGTATATGCGGCGCAGGCGGTTGGCTATTATGCTTATGTAGTCGTCGGGCAGGTCAGGCACACCCTTGGAGTAGTCTGAAACGAAGGCTCGCACCATGTTCCCCTCCACATCTTTGTTATAGACATAGTACGGCTCATAGATGCGCATGATGCTGTCGCGCTCCTGTTTGATGACCGCTTCCGACTTGTATATGGGGAAGTCGAACGGTGCGCGGAAGTCAATATATTTCCACGGTTTGCCAATGTCGAGGGTGAAGTTGTTGCGGTTGTCGCGCGGCATGGCCCATACTATCACGGCCACAGTGCCCAATATGATGGCTGCGCGCACTATGAAGTCGCGCCATGTGAGGTCTTCCTTTAGTTTGAATGTGCTCATTTGCTGTCTTTGTATGTTAGGCTTTGCGACCACAAATTTATATAAAAATGCGCTTACAGCCAAGGACGCATGGTTGTAATGCCCACTTTGCGCGTCTTAAACAGCGTGTTTAGCCTTTCTGTAAAGCATCTACAGACATCCTAAAGAGCATCTTTAGGCATCCTAAACGGCATGTTTAGCCTCCCTAAACGGCATGTTTAGCCATTCCATTACCCAACGCTCCGCAATCTCCCCGGCAATGGCGGCAAGAGCCGTAAGTCAACATTGAAGCTATGAAAATGTGAAAAGTGAAAAAAAAATAGTAATTTTGCGCGAAATAAACTGCTAAAGTATCGACAATCAAATGGCGGAAAGAAGAGTTAGGGTGCGTTTCGCGCCCAGTCCGACAGGGGCTTTGCACATAGGCGGAGTGCGTACAGCGTTGTATAATTACTTGTTCGCGCGTCAGCATGGCGGCGACTTGGTGTTCAGAATTGAGGACACCGACAGCAACCGTTTTGTGCCTGGCGCAGAGGAATACATAATAGAATCGTTCAAATGGTTGGGCATAAAGTTTGACGAAGGAGTGTCCTTCGGCGGCGAGCATGGCCCATACCGACAGAGCGAGCGCAGGGACATATATAAGAAATATGTGGGCGAACTGCTCGAAAAGGGCAAGGCCTACATCGCGTTTGACACTCCCGAGGAGCTGGAGGCCAAGCGTGGTGAGACGCAAAACTTCCAGTATGACGCTCACACCCGCATGGATATGCGCAACTCGCTCACCATGCCGAAGGAGGAGGTGGACGCCTTGATAGCCGAAGGACGGCAGTATGTGGTGCGCTTCAAGATAGAGCCGGGCGAGGCCGTACATGTTGACGACCTCATACGCGGCGATGTGAAGATAATGAGCGACATACTCGACGACAAAGTACTCTATAAGAGTGCCGACGAACTGCCCACTTACCATTTGGCAAACATCGTAGATGACCACCTCATGGAGATAACCCACGTCATACGTGGTGAGGAGTGGTTGCCCAGCGCACCGCTCCACGTGCTGCTCTACAAGGCTTTTGGATGGGAAGACACCATGCCCCGCTTCGCCCATCTGCCGCTTCTGCTCAAGCCTGAAGGCAAGGGAAAACTCAGCAAGCGCGACGGCGACAGGCTCGGTTTTCCCGTGTTCCCCCTCGAGTGGCACGACCCCAAGACTGGCGAAGTGTCGTCGGGCTATCGTGAGAGCGGCTACTTCCCCGAGGCTGTCATCAACTTCCTTGCCTTCCTCGGATGGAACCCTGGCACCGAGCGAGAGCTTTACGCTCTTGATGAACTTGTGCCACTGTTCGACATAAGCAAGTGCAGCAAGGCCGGAGCCAAGTTCGACTACAAGAAAGGCATATGGTTCAACCACGAATACATACTCCACAAGAGCGACAAGGAGATAGCCGACATCTTCGAACCCATGGTGCTTGAGCACTGTCCGGGCGAGACCAAGGAGCGCATCACCCAAGTAGTGGGCATGATGAAGGACAGGGTTGACTTCGTGAAAGAGCTTTGGCCCTTGTGCTCGTTCTTCTTCGAGGCTCCAACGGCCTACGACGAGAAGACTCGCAAGAAACGTTGGAAGGAAGACTCCGCCGCCAGCCTCACCGAACTGATGGACGTGCTGGTACAGCTTGACGACTTCTCTGTGGCCAACCAAGAGGCTGTAGTGGAGAAGTGGATAGAAGACAAAGGCTACAAGCTTGGCAATATAATGAACGCTTGGCGTCTGGCTCTCGTGGGTGAGGGCAAGGGTCCGGGCATGTTCGACATTTCGGCCTTCCTCGGCAAGGAGGAGACACTGCGCCGTATGGCACGTGCCATAGAGGAACTGGGCTAACACATAAGCTAACGACCGATGCTGTATAACATAGCCATATATCTGTACCTCTGGGGCGTGGCAGTGGCAAGCCTCTTCAGTGGGAAAGTGCGCAAGATGTGGCGCGGCGAGCGTGAAGCGTTCGGTGTGCTTAGGCGCAAGGTGGACCCTACGGCTCGCTATGTGTGGGTGCATGCCGCGTCGCTCGGCGAGTTTGAGCAGGGCCGCCCCATCATTGAGAGCATCCGGGAACAGCATCCCGACTATAAGGTGCTGCTCACCTTCTTTTCCCCCTCGGGCTATGAGGTGCGCAAGGACTATCAGGGAGCAGACATTGTGTGCTATCTGCCGCTCGACACTCCGCTCAATGCCATACGTTTCCTTCGGCTCATAAGGCCTTCGATGGCTTTCTTCATCAAGTACGAGTTCTGGTACAACTATCTCCACATACTCAAGCACCGTGGTGTGCCTGTGTATAGTGTGTCGAGCATTTTCCGTCCCGACCAGATATTCTTCCGTTGGTATGCACGCCAATATGCCAAGGTGTTGCGCTGCTTCACCCACTTCTATGTGCAGAACGAGCAGAGCAAGGCTCTGTTGACCAAGATAGGCATAACGGAAGTTTCCGTCACGGGTGACACTCGCTTCGACCGTGTGCTGCAGATTAAGCGTCAGGCCAAGTGCCTGCCCATCGTGGAGAGCTTCGTCAAGGGGCGCAAGGCGTTCGTTGCCGGAAGCAGTTGGCAACCCGATGAGGCTATACTCGCGCCTTACTTCAACCAAAGCAACGATTGGAAACTAATACTCGCGCCCCACGTAATAGGCGAGGAGCACATGAAGCAGATACTGTCGAAGGTGGAGGGGCGTGTGGTGCGATACACGCAAACTACACCTGAGGAGGCTGCCGAGGCCGACTGCCTCGTAATAGACTGCTACGGACTCTTGTCGAGTGTCTATCGCTATGGCTGCGTGGCCTATGTGGGCGGCGGCTTCGGAGTGGGCATACACAATGTGCTTGAGGCTGCCGTGTGGGGCATGCCGGTAATCTTCGGTCCCAACAATGGTCACTTTGCCGAGGCGCGCGGTCTCATTGACAATGGCGGCGGTTTCGAGATAACGTCCTTTGAAGACTTCGCCGCACTCATGTCGCGCTTCTCCGCCGATGACGAATGGCTTGAACGTTGTGGGCACAACGCCGGCAAGTTTGTTGAGAGCTGCACTGGTGCAACCGACAAGATTCTTTCATCTGTTAAGTTTTAGACTCGACAGGTCATAGAGACCTGTAGCGAGAGATATACGTCCGTAAACCGAAAGGTTTGCGGACTTTTTTGGTCTGTAACGTCATCTTAACATCTGTTGCCTTAGTATTAATGCATGTGTAACGGCCTTGAAACATCATCAATCTAATTTTGCAGCCGTAAACGAAAGATATGTTAATGAAAGATTACAAAAAGATGTTTGCAGCACTTCTGCTGCTCTTGATGACGACGACAACAGCCTTGGCCGCCAGCATACGTGGCCGAGTGATAGACAAACAAACACAAGAGGCACTCATAGGTGCCACAGTACAGTTGGCCGATGGACGCGGTGTGGTGACCGACATCGACGGAAACTTCCTTCTTGAGGGACTTGAAAGGAAGAACAAATACACCCTTACGGTGAAATATGTGTCGTACAAGACTCAGACCTTGACGGGCGTGCAGCCCCAGAGCCAGTCTTCAAACGACACATTGGTCATTGCAATGGAAGCCAACGCACAGGAACTTGGCGAGGTGACAGTGACGGGCATGACCCACCGCACCACCGAGGCGGCCATGATAATGGAGGCCAAGAAGAGCTCAATGATTGTGAGCAACATCTCGGCGCAGGAGATAAAGAAGACACAAGACAACAACGCGGGCGAGGTCATTCGCCGTGTGCCGGGCGTGAGCCTCATTGACGACAAGTTCGTGATGGTGCGCGGTTTGTCGCAACGTTATAATAATGTATGGATGAACGGTGGTGCTGTGCCGAGCAGTGAGGCTGACTCACGTGCTTTCTCATTCGACATAATACCAAGCGGACAGATAGACAATCTCGTGATTGTCAAGTCGCCCGCACCTGAATATCCTGCTGACTTCAGTGGTGGCTTCATTCAGATAAACACCAAGGACATTCCTACCGAAAACCATTTTGCTGTGACTGTGGGCGGCAACTGGAACGACGCCACTGTGTTCTCCGACTTCAAGTATGGTAAGGGTAGCGGCACCGACTTCCTCGGTTTTGATAATGGTATGCGCAACTTGCAGGGCGGCATGAGTGCTTCGCTGAAGACAATGACTGGCGGCAAGACCGTGGACTTGCTCAACAATGGCTTCAACAACGACTGGAGTGTGAAGAGCAAGAAGCCTTTCGGTGACCTTAAGCTTGGTGCTGAACTTGCACACCGTTGGACACTTGGCGGACACAAGCTGGGACTCATTGGCGCACTCAACTACACCAACGAGTATCGCACTTACACAGGCATGCAGAACAACCTCTTCGGCGTGTATGACCTCACCCACGACCAGAGCAACTACTTGCGCCACTCCGTTGACGATCAGTATAACAACAACGTCCGCATAGGTGCACTGCTCAACCTCACCTTCCTCACCAAGAGCGGCAACAACCGTTATGAGTTGAAGAACATCTTCAACCAACTTGCTACTGACCGCTACACTTGGCGTACAGGTTTCAACGCACAGTCGGACAACGAGCAGAACGCAGAGTACTACTATCGCAGCCGCACCACCTACAACGTGCAGCTCACCGGACGTCACACCTTGCCCATAGACAAGATTGAGTGGAGCGGCAGCTACTCCTATGCCAACCGTAACATGCCCGACCGCCGCCGCTATAGGGTGGACGACTCGCAGACTACCGACGGAAGCATGGAACTCATTGCGGGCAACGATATCAACCGTGAGTACACAAAGCTCGACGAGCACATATTCTCGGCCAACGTGAACGACACGCACAACTTCACCTTCGGTTCATTTGAACCTTCACTCAAGTTTGGTGCTTACGGTGAATACCGCACCCGTGACTACGTTACCCGTGACCTGTTCTATAACTGGGAGCCAAGCAACAGAGACCAACTGCCCACTGACTTCCGCACTATGGACCTCACCGAACTGCTTTCCAACACTAACTACTTCGGAGCCAGCGGCCTCTATCTGCTTGAGGAACCTCACAAGCGCAACGACTACAGTGGCAACAACACTCTTGGCGCAGGTTATGTGGCAGCCAACCTTCCAATAGGCAAGCTGAGCGTCTATGCCGGACTGCGTTTCGAGTACAACCAGATGGAACTTATATCCAACACCCTCGATGAGCAGGTGAGCCACAAGAGCACATTCTATCGCGACAGAGACTTCTTCCCATCGGTCAACGCCACCTACCGCTTCAACGACGAGCATCAGGTGCGCTTCTCCTACGGCAAGTCGGTCAACCGTCCTGAGTTCCGCGAGGTTTCTCCTTCGGTCTATTACGACTTCGACCTCGCTTCGAGTGTCATGGGTAACGCTTCTCTGAAGTCGTGCTACATACAGAACCTCGACTTGCGCTACGAGTTCTATCCCTCTCGCGGCGAGCAGATAACCATAGCCGGTTTCTACAAGCACTTCGAGAACCCCATAGAGTGGACCTACACCGTGAGCGGTGGTACCGACCTTATCTACTCTTACGAGAACGCAAAGAGCGCCAACAACTTCGGTGTTGAGCTTGACATACGCAAGACACTTGACTTCATCGGCCTGAACGGTTTCAGTGTTTCGATTAACGGCGCGTTGATACACAGCCGCGTTAACTTCCCCGAAGGTTCGCACAACGAGAGCAGAGCCATGCAGGGACAGTCACCCTACCTCATCAACGGTGGCTTGTTCTACCGCAACGACGACGCTCAGCTCAACATAGCACTGCTCTACAACCGCATAGGTAAGCGCATCATCGGTGTGGGCCGCAGTGAGGGAAGCACTGGTAGCGAGGACAATGCCCGTGTGCCCGACAGCTATGAGATGCCTCGCAACTCCCTCGACCTCTCGATATCGAAGAAGTTCTTCGACGGAAAACTTGAACTGAAGGCCAACGTGCGCGACATACTCGGCGAGAAAGTGGTATATAAGCAGTTTGCCGACGTGAACTATGCTGATGGCTCATCGAAGGAGGTGGAGCAGATAACGCGCCAATACACTCCCGGTCGCAACATAGGCATCTCAGCCACTTACAACTTCTAAAGTATATATACAATTAAACAATAACAAAGATGTGTGCCGCCATCGCGCGGCAAGATGTAAAACAAAACAACAAAACAATTATGAACAAGAAGAATTGTTTGGCGCTCATGGGAGCGCTGGTGCTGACAGCTGGATTTACCGCCTGCAGCAGTGATGACGACAACAACGGTGGCTCAAACGCTGGTAGCCTCCTTACTTCGAGCAGCCAAATCCTGTTCAGCAGTGCTGACAGCACGCAGAACGCCAACGGTACTCAAATTGGTAGCGGCGTGGCAGAGTTCACCTTCACAGGCAAGCAGACCTTGAAAAAGGGTGTTTACACTCTTAGGGGATTTGTCTATATAGCAGACGGCGCAGAGCTGACTATCGAACCGGGAACAATCATCAAGGGCGGCAGCAAGGCTACCATCATAGCAGAGCCGGGTGGCAAGCTCATTGCTCAGGGTACTTCGAGCAATCCAATCGTGTTCACTTCTGAGAAGGCGGCCGGACAGCGCAAGCCTGGTGACTGGGGTGGTGTTATCCTTTGTGGTAAGGCTCCTAACAACAATGGTGTGCTCGGTCAGCAGATTGAGGGTGGCCCTCGCACAAAGCACGGTGGTTCCGATGCCAATGACAACTCTGGTGTGTTGAGCTATGTCCGCATAGAGTTTGCTGGTTATCCTTATGAGAAGGACAAGGAAATCAACGGTCTTACTCTTGGTTCTGTAGGAAAGGGCACAAAGATTGACCACGTTCAGGTGTCTTACTCTAACGACGACTCGTTCGAGTGGTTCGGTGGAACTGTAAACTGCGACCACCTCATCGCCTACAAGGGATGGGACGATGACTTCGATACCGACAACGGCTTCAGCGGAAACGTTCAGTTTGGTCTTGCTCTGCGCGACTCAAGAATTGCTGATACTTCACAGAGCAACGGTTTCGATAGCGACAACAACGCCAGCGGTAC
>CAVHDN010000021.1:0-14290 GCA_963634315.1 Flexilinea sp.
CCATCGTTACAAAGAATTGGCTCACGGATGTTGAAGAGCCATGCCAAACGGCAAGTGGACAAGTTAGTCATGTTTCTAAGCCATTTTGAGGCTCTGTAGTGTCTCCTCCGTCCCAAAATGTGATTTTGAGAAGTTGACGCTAAACTCACAGGTGAGCCTGGAATTTCTCCTCATACAGGTTGGCAATTGTCTTATGTTGGACGAAATGCGGGTTCCCGGACAGCCTGGGGGCGGACAGCCTCCCCCGCGCCATGGCGCGACAAAAGGCCACGCAAATTTGTGGAAACCGATTATAATGAGTATTTTTGCAATAAGCAACTTACACATCATGACACCAACAGAACAGAGAAATGAGCGGCTTGCCCTGCACCTCGTGCGCAGTCTGGCGCGTCGCAACATGGAGGCCATATATTGCCCAACAGCCAAGGAGGCAGTGCAAAAGGTAATGGAAATGATACCCGACGGCTCGTCGGTGAGCTGGGGAGGTTCCGTCACTCTGCGCAGCATCGGGCTCACTGACGCCTTGCACGCAAGGGGTACGCTCAAAGTGCTCGACCGGGACATGGCCACAACCACCGAGGAGAAGATAGAGACCTACCACAAGGCCCTTTGGGCCGACTACTACCTCTCGAGCGCCAATGCATTGAGCGAGGACGGGGTGATAGTGAACATCGACGGCAACGGCAACCGCGTGGCCGCCATAACCTATGGGCCGGAGTACGTCATATTTGTCATTGGACTCAACAAGGTGGCGCAGAATGTCGAGGCGGCCATAGCAAGGGCCCGCTCAACGGCTTCGCCTGTCAATGCCGCACGCTTCAACATAAAGACGCCGTGCCAAACAGACGGAACGTGCCACAACTGCAATTCGGCCGACTGCATCTGCAACTACATACACTTGCTGCGCAACTCGCCGAGAAAACGACACACCGTGGTGCTTGTGGGCGAGACATTGGGCTACTGAGTAATGTTGATATTTTTCTCACATTACTAAGCCGCAACATAAAATAAGGATATTGAATGATTGTTTGCATAGCGGAAAAGCCAAGCGTGGCCAAAGATATAGCCCGCATATTGGGCGCCAACTCGCAGCACGACGGCTACATGGAGGGCAACGGCTATCAGGTGACGTGGACCTTCGGACACCTCTGCACGCTGAAGGAGCCTGACGACTACACGCCAATGTGGAAGCGGTGGAGCTTGGGGGCACTGCCCATGATACCACAACGCTTCGGCATTAAACTCATCAACGACAAGGGGGTGGAGCGACAGTTTGCCGTGATAGAGCGCCTCATGCAGGCGGCCGACAGCATAATAAACTGCGGCGATGCCGGACAGGAGGGAGAGCTGATACAACGGTGGGTCATGCAAAAGGCCAAAGCCACATGCCCGGTGCGCCGACTGTGGATATCGTCCATGACCGACGAGGCCATACAGGAGGGCTTTCGCACACTGAAAGACCAGGCCGACTACCAGCCGCTCTACCTCGCAGGCCTTAGCAGAGCCATCGGCGACTGGCTCTTGGGCATGAACGCCACACGCCTATACACCCTGAAGTATGGGCAAAACCGTCAGGTGCTCAGCATAGGGCGGGTGCAGACGCCTACGCTCGCGCTCATAGTCAACCGACAAAGGGAGATTGAGAACTTCAAGCCCGAGCCTTACTGGATATTGAGCACAACCTATCGCGACACGGTGTTCAGTGCGACGAAGGGCAAGTTCACCGCCAAGGAGGAGGGAGAGCTGTTTCTGAACACTATAACGGGCAAGCCGTTCACGGTGACTTCCGTGCAGAAGAAGAACGGCACGGAGGCTCCGCCGCACCTCTACGACCTGACGTCGCTGCAGGTGGACTGCAACCGCAAGTTCTCCATGAGTGCGGAGATGACGCTCAACATCATCCAGCAGCTGTATGAGCGCAAGCTCACCACCTATCCGCGCGTTGACACACAGTATCTCAGCGACGACATCTATCCCAAGTGTCCCGCCACGCTCGCTGGGCTGCGTGGCTACGAACAGCTCACCGCTCCGCTCCAGGAGCGCAAGCTGCCCAAGTCGAAGAAGGTGTTCGACTCTTCGAAGGTGACCGACCACCACGCCATAATCCCTACAGGCCAGCCGGCCATGAACCTCTCCGACATGGAGCGCAACGTCTATGACCTCATAGCGCGGAGGTTTATCAGCGTGTTCTATCCCGACTGCAAGTTTGCCATAACAACAGTGCTTGGCAAGGTCGGTGACATAGAGTTCAAGGTGACGGGCAAGACCATCCTTTCGCCCGGTTGGCGCACAGTGTATGCCAAGGACGTGCAGACTGCCGATGAGTACGAAGGCAAGAAGGATGATGAGGAGCGCACACTGCCGCAGTTTGAAGAGGGGGGAAGTGGGCCGCACACGCCGAGCCTGACGGAGAAGTGGACCACGCCTTCGAAGTTCTACACCGAGGCCACGCTGCTGAGGGCAATGGAGACGGCAGGCAAGTTTGTGGACAACGAGGAACTAAGGATGGCGCTGAAGGAAAACGGAATAGGACGGCCTTCGTCGCGCGCGGGAATAATAGAGACGCTCTTCAAGCGCCACTACATAAAGCGTGAGCGGAAGAACCTCATAGCTACGCCTACGGGCATGGAACTGATAGCCACCATAAAGGAGGAGCTGCTGAAGAGCTGCGAGCTTACCGGCATTTGGGAGAAGAAGCTGCGCGACATTGAGCACAAGAAGTATGACGCGGCCACGTTCATAGATGAACTGAAGCAGCAGATAACCGACATAGTGCGCGATGTGCTGGCCGACAACAGCAACCAACGGGTGACCGTTACCACCGACGCGGATATGAAGAAGAAAATGGCCCCCAAAGCGGCGCAAGCTCCAAAGCCCAAGACACCAAGCCAGCCCAAGACAAAAGGACAACCGAAGAAGAAACAGACGGAAGCCGACGACAGCATAGTAGGTACGGTGTGTCCCATGTGCGGCAAGGGCACGGTGATAAAGGGCAAGGCGGCCTACGGTTGCTCACGGTGGCGTGAGGGCTGCACCTTCCGAAAGCCTTTCAAGTGACAAAAAACGTTGGCTGAGTGTAGTTTTCCATGCTTTCCGTGCGTCTTTAAAGTGAAAGCAGAAAAGAAACGAACAAAACGCAAATATGAAACAACGCTTTGAACACTTAGTGCAGGAGCACAAGGACACTATCTACACGGTGTGTTACATGTTTTCCAACGACCAAGACGAAGTGGCCGACCTCTTTCAGGAAACGCTGATAAACCTTTGGAGAGGCATGCCGAGCATCGAGACTTCCAACGTGAGAGGGTGGGTTTACCGCGTTTGCCTCAACACTTGCATCTCACAAGAACGCAAGAAGAAAGCACACCCCACCGTTCAGCTGTCAATGGACATAAGCCCCTTTGACACGGAAGACAGCAAGAACCGGCAGACTGCCTTGCTCCACAAGCGCATTGGCAAATTGCAGCCTTTCGACCGCGCCATCATCCTGCTGTGGCTTGAGGACATAAGTTACGAGGAGATAGGACTCATACTCGGCATCAGCACAAAGAACGTGTCGGTGCGCTTGGTGAGAATAAGAGAACAACTCAAACAAATGTCTAACGATTAATAATATAAGGGGTTTAGAAATGGAAAGCAACAACGTATCACTCGAACTGGAGCAAATGCGCTCGCAGTTTGGCGACTTCAAGACAATGCTGAAGAAGCAGAACATCGTGAACGAAAAGATAATGAGGCGCGCCATGGCAAAAGACTACTCACAGATGAGGCGCGAGATTGTGTTCGTAATAATCATGGCCATCGTAGCCGCACCATTCATGTGGTGGATGATGCCCTTGCTAGGCTCACCTCTTTGGTTTGTCATCGCCACCATCGTGTTTTTCTTCATCAGCATTCTTGCATCGTGCTTCTCTCTCTACCGCTATGCATCCGATGACCTGCTGAGCGGCAATCTTACCGCCGTGGCCGAGAAGATGATATGCTACAAACGGTTTGGCGAAAACTGGCTGAAGTTCAGCATTCCTTTCCTTATCGTCTGGTTGGCTTTGTTCATATATTTTGTGAGCGGCTTGACGGACGATTTTGGCCACGGCATATTAATGGGAGGCATCGTGGGCGCAATTGTAGGTGGAGTGTTCGGCGGTCGCTACTACATAAAATCAAACAAGCGCATAGCGCGAATGCTGAAACAGATAGACGAAGTGAAGAACGTGGCTGCAGAGCAATGAAAAAGAGCAAAGGCGCAGACTCCACAAGTCGGCGCTTTTGCTTTTGCCTGTTCTTTAAAGGTGGGAATTTTTAGAACCCACCTAAAGTGACCTTCCAATCAATACTCAATCAGTTCCATGGCCATCTGCCCCTTAAACGACACGTAGGTGTCGAGCATGTAGCAACTCGCGCCGTCGGGCACGCAGATGGTGGCGTTGAAATGAAAGCCACGGCCATTCACCTTGTTGAATTCCATGCCACTTAATATGGACTGCGAAAGAAACCGCTTGGGCACAAACCGCGAGTACATTTGCTTGTTTATATCCTTGGAGTATAGCTTGGCGGCGGCTTTGTAGATGCTGATGTGTATGATGTTGTCGTAATACACATTGTCAACGGCCACGCCGTCAGAGTTGAACGTAGTGTTCACTACCTTGTATTTCGTTGGGTTTATGGCAATGTAGCAGTGATAGCGCTCGCCGCCGTACATCACCACCGTGTCTTTCTTCACCACTTCGGTAATGATGGGAACACCACGTTTGCTCTCGTGCATGAAAGCCGCGGCATCGTCGCTGTTGTCGCTTTTGTTGAGCTTCACCACATCGCCGTTGGGGTTCTCAAACCAAAAGATGTGTTGCGTCTGCTTCACAATGGAATATTTGTCACTGGCGCCAATCACGAGAGTGTCGCCAAAGACTTTGAATGTGGATGGTTGGCTTGTGGAGTCGGGGTAGAGTATGCTGTCGCCGTCAATCTTGAACGTCACTTCTTCAGTATCAGCATCCACCCAGATACCTTGCAGTATCTTCTCGGCCTCTTTGTTCTCCTGCACCACAGTCGCGCCGCCTTTGCCCTTGCAGGCTGAAAGCAGCGCAAGCGCCAAGACCAGCATGGCGCACACTGTGTATTTGCTCAATGTATTGTTCTTCATGGCATTGCTTGTGTATCACTTGCCTATGCAGTGGTATTCAAAACCGTCCTCTTTCAGCTCCTCCGCATCGAAAATGTTGCGGCCGTCTATTACCAATGGGCGCGCCATGGCTTTCTTGATGACACTCCAGGTGGGCAGTCTGAACTCTTTCCACTCTGTAAGCAGCAGCAGGGCGTCGGCATCGAGCACAGCGTCATACATGTCGTTGCAATAGTGCACCGTGTCGCCTATGCGTCGGCTGCACTCGTCCATGGCCACAGGGTCATAGGCACGTACCACGCATCCAACCTCGAGCAACAGACGTATCATCACCAACGCCGTGCTTTCTCTCATGTCGTCGGTCTCAGGTTTGAACGAAAGTCCCCAAACGGCTATGGTTTTGCCCTTCAAGCTTTCGCCAGGGAATGCCTTTTGAAGCTTTTCAAAGAGTATGCCCTTTTGTTTCTCGTTGACACGCTCCACGGCTTTCAGCACTTCCATGGAGTATCCTTTGTCGTCGGCTGTCTTGATGAGGGCTTTTACATCCTTCGGGAAGCAGGAACCGCCGTAGCCGCAGCCTGCATAGAGAAACTTGCGGCCAATGCGCGTGTCGGAACCGATGCCCGCCCTGACCATATTCACGTCGGCTCCGACCTTTTCGCACAGGTTGGCAATGTCGTTCATGAACGAGATGCGGGTGGCGAGCATGGAGTTGGCGGCATATTTAGTCATTTCAGCCGACGGTATGTCCATGAAGATCACCCGGAAATTGTTCAGAAGAAAAGGCTTGTACAGCTTGGTGAGAGTCTTCTTGGCCTTCTCGCTTTCCACGCCAACGACCACACGGTCGGGCGACATGAAATCCTTTATGGCATTTCCCTCCTTGAGAAACTCGGGGTTGCTGGCCACGTCAAACTGCACATCAACGCCACGTCGGTCAAGCTCTGCCTGTATGGCGTTTCTAACCTTGCGCGCCGTGCCTACCGGAACGGTGCTCTTGGTCACGACAACGATGTATCGGTTTAAGTTCTCGCCAATGGTCTTGGCCACTTGCAGCACATATTTCAGGTCTGCACTCCCGTCCTCGTCAGGAGGTGTTCCTACGGCAGAGAACACAATCTCCTGCTCGTTCAACACTTCAGCAAGGTCGGTGGTGAACTTGAGTCTTCCGGCCTTGACATTCTTCAGTACAAGTTCGTCAAGTCCCGGCTCGTATATCGGTATCTCGCCTCTCTTGAGTCGCTCTATCTTTGCCTCGTCAACGTCAACACAAGTGACAACGGCACCTGTGTCCGCAAAGCAAGTGCCTGACACGAGACCCACATATCCGGTCCCTACAATGGTTATGTTCATCTCTTCAATGGTCTATTTGTCAAGGGCATAATTGTTGGCCCTACGACTGTTGTGAAATACTTTTTATGACTATTCAAACACTTCGGCTTCCTTAAAGGTGCAACCCTTGAGGTCCTTCTCGCTTGTAACTACGTCTTCAGGGGCGATGGGCCACTCAATGTTCAGGTCCTCGTCGTTGAAGCGGATGCTTGCCTCGTGCTGTGGCGCATAAACATTGTCCACCTTATAAGTGAATATGGCCTCTTCGCTCAGCACAAGAAAACCATGGGCAAAGCCGCGCGGAATGAAGAACTGCCTCTTGTTGTCTTCGCTCAACTCAACCGCCACATGCTTGCCGAATGTAGGGCTGCTCTTGCGCAGGTCAACGGCCACATCAATCACTTTTCCCTTTATCACACGCACCAGTTTGGCTTGTGAGAAGTCGCCCTTTTGGTAGTGCAGACCACGCAAAACGCCGTAACTCGACTTCGACTCGTTGTCTTGTACAAAGTTCACTTTACCTATTTTCTCCTCAAACTCTTCTTTCTTCCAGGCTTCAAAGAAATAACCGCGAGCATCATTGAACACACGTGGCTCTATCACATAAACACCTTTGATTTCTGTCTCTTTGTATTCCATAGCAAAAATTAAATATGTTTCAGCTTGCAAATGTATGAAATATAATCGGGAAAGGAAAACCTTTTATTTCTTTTGTGGCCCATAAAGGCCTTTTTAGTTTGCTAATATCATGGAAAACTCTTAATTTTGCAACGTGATTGAACTGAATAGACACATAGAAATACTTCTTCTCGACAGCGATTGCGTCATAGTGCCTGGCTTGGGCGGCTTTATGGCGCACCATGTCGATGCGCGCTTCGACGAGGCTGACGGAGTGTTCTTGCCCCCGCTGCGCACTCTTGGCTTTAACCCACAACTGAAACTGAACGACTCCCTGCTTATGCAGTCTTATGTGGAGGCTTATGAGATAAGCTACCCGGAGGCTTTGCGCAGAATAGAGACTGAGGTGGACGAACTTAAACAGCGTCTTGAGAATGAAGGGAGCTACGAGCTTGACGACATTGGCACGCTTAGTGTCAATGCTGACGGCAACTATGTGTTTGAACCATGTGAGGCAGGCATACTGACCCCTTCGCTCTATGGACTTAGTTCGTTTGAGATGAAACCTTTGGTCAGTGATGTTGTTTCAAAGGAAGAGAACACTAGAGATAAGGTTTTTTCTCCCAGTAGTTTACCTCATTCCCCCGAAGTTAAAGACGATGCCGCCGAAGACATTTCCGACACGATTGTTGAAGAAGAAGACAGCGACAACACCATAAAGATTAAGGTGGCATGGGTGCGCAATGCTGTGGCTGTAGCAGCGGCCGTCATGGCGTTTTTCATTTTCACTACCCCCATAACCAATAGCGTCAACGACGGTTCATCGAGTGCCAGCATCCAGAAAAGCGAGTTCATGAGCATTGTTCCTAAAGCCATTACGCTTGAAGGGGTCAACGCCGTGGATTCTTCTGTTGCAAAAGCTATGGATGTAGATGTAGCAAAAGCTATGGAAAGGCTTGACAGTAGTGCTCGGGCAATGGAGAAGAATCTCGCTGAAAAAAAGCCATCGGCTGACACTTCTTCCGTGAAAACCATAGCCAAGGACTATTGCATAGTGCTGGCGAGTCATGTGACCCTCCGCAATGCCGAAGCTTTTGTTGAAAAGCTCCACAAGGATGGTTTTGATAAAGCAACCACATACAAACACGGAAACGTTGTCAAGGTGGTCTATGGGCAATATGAGGATGAAGAGTCAGCATTAAAGGACTTGCGGAAAATGAGAGACAACGAGTATTTTGAGCAATCTTGGATATATAAGAAACGATGAAAAGAGTGCGTTGCCCCAAGTGTGAGGGGTTCATAACTTTTGACGAGACAAAATATGAAGCCGGTCAGTCGCTCGTTTTCCAATGTCCCAATTGCGGCAAAGAGTTTGGCATACGCATAGGCGTTTCCAAACTTCGTGCCACTCAAAAGGAGGAACAGCTCGATGAGCAAGCCAACGAGTTGGGCTATGGCTCCATTGTCGTGATTGAAAACGTGTTCCATTACAAACAGGTCATCCCGCTACGGTTTGGCGACAATACCATCGGCCGGTACATGAAAGGCTGTGGACTGACTGCGCCTATAGAGACCAACGATCCGAGCATAGACATTCACCACTGCGTGATAAATGTTGGGCGCGACAAGCGTGGAGAACTGAAGTATGTGCTGCGTGACGGTCCAAGCAACACGGGTACATTTGTTGACAATGAAATACTTGGCGACCGCGAACGGCGTGTAATAACCAGCGGTACGCTCTTCACCATCGGTGCCACGAGCATTATTCTTCGCGGTGTTGAAGAGGAAGATTAAATAATTCTATATTATAAGTTGATTTTAAGTCCCTTAGCGTCTGTGGAGATAGCCGTTGAGGCAATAAAAACCTTGTACCCGCATTTGGCTCTGTCAAATGCGGGTCCAATGGTTTTGGATGTTACTTGTAGAGTACCAGCTGTTGCCTTTATCTACTCTCTATTTCCCTATTCTGCGCGGAACTCAGCCAAGCAGTCGGGATTGAAGGCCGTCACATAAGCGGCATCGCCCACAACCTCAGCCTCTGCAAGGCGCACAAACACGTTGGCACTCTTCTGGAACAGTTTGGGTGAGCGTGTAGCGTCCTCAAGTATGAGCAGCGACATGATGATATCGCACGTGATGTTATACAAGCGGCGTGCAAGGAAGTCGTGCATCTCTTGGTTTTCGGTCTGCTTGGCGTGAGCCATGGCTTGATCGTAGAGTTCCACCATCTTCTCCACCCGTGCCTTCAGCGGCTGCAGCTCTGCGGCCACATCCTTTGCCATCATCTCCTTGATTATGTTGAGGTAGGTGCCGTTGCTTATGTAGCGCACAGCAGCCACCACCTGTAACTGTGTCGTTCCCTCATATATCGAGAATATGCGAGCGTCGCGGTAGAGACGCTGGCTCTTGTACTCCATGATGAAGCCCGAGCCTCCGTGCACCTGTATAGCGTCGTAGGCATTCTGGTTGGCATACTCTGAATTCATGCCCTTGGCCAACGGCGTGAAGGCATCGGCAAGGCGACTGTACATCTTCTGCTCAGCACGCTCCTCGGGCGTGAGTTTGCGCTCGCGGGCTATGTCGTCAAGGGCCTTGTATATATCAACGTAGCGTGCCGTCTGGTAGAGTATGCTCCGGCCTGCGTCAAGTTTGGCCTTCATGCGCGAGAGCATGTCATAGACTGCAGGGAACTTGATGATGGCCGTGTCAAACTGCTTGCGTTCACGAGCATAAGCCAGAGCCTCGTTGTAGGCTGCTTGGCTCACACCCACACTTTGCGCCGCAATGCCGAGACGCGCACCGTTCATCAGTGCCATCACATACTTGATGAGTCCCATGCGCGTGCTTCCGCAGAGTCCAGCCTTTGCGTTCTTATACACCATCTCACATGTTGGTGAACCATGTATGCCGAGCTTGTGCTCTATGTGGCGCACGGTGACACCGCCGTCGCGCTTGTCATAGATGAACATTGACAAACCGCGTCCGTCGCGTGTGCCCTCTTCGGAGCGTGCAAGTACGAGGTGAATGTCGGAGTCGCCGTTGGTTATGAAACGCTTCACGCCATTCAGTCTCCAGCAGTTGTTAGTTTCGTCGTAGGTGGCCTTGAGCATTACGCGCTGCAAGTCGGAGCCGGCGTCAGGCTCGGTAAGGTCCATAGACATTGTCTCTCCGGCGCATACACGTGGTATGTACTTCTTGCGCTGCTCCTCGTCGCCAAACTCATAGAGAGTCTCTATGCAGTCCTGCAGTGACCAGATGTTCTGGAAGCCCGCGTCGGCCGCAGCCACAATCTCCGAAGCCATAGAGTAGGGGGTAATGGGCATGTTGAGGCCACCATAGCGGCGAGGCATGGATATGCCCCAAAGGCCTGCCTTGCGTGTAGCATCGATGTTCTCGTAGGTCTTGGCCGCATAGTGCATGCGTCCATCTACGAGGTGCGGTCCCTCAAGGTCCACATTTTCCGCATTCTGCTCAAGCAGATTGGCGGCTATGTCGCCAGTGATGTCAAGCACTCTCTTGTAGTTCTCTATAGCGTCGTCGAAGTCAACAGGCGCGTCGTCGTATTTGTCTTTGTCAGCGAAGCCGCGCTCTTTCAGTTCGACTATACGTTTCATCTCCGGGTGGCTCAGGTAGAAGTCGAACTCGGGGTGGTCACTATAATAATTTGCCATTGTTGTTCTTTATTATTTGCTGTTCTGTTTGTAATACTTGATGAGTTTGGGTACTACCTCCTCCACGGTGCCGTTTATGACATAGTCGGCTATTGCGTTTATGGGAGCGTTGGGGTCGCTGTTCACCGATATGATGATGCCCGAGTCATGCATTCCGGCAATGTGCTGTATCTGTCCGCTGATTCCACAAGCTATGTACACCTTCGGGTGAACGGTCACTCCCGTCTGTCCTATCTGTCGGTCGTGGTCAATCCATCCAGCATCCACGGCGGCGCGGCTTGCGCCAACCTCACCATGCAGCTCCTTGGCCAGCTGGAACAAGAGGTCGAAGCCCTCCTTGCTGCCCACGCCATAGCCTCCGGCCACAACGATAGGGGCGCCCTTGAGGTTGTGCTTTGCGGCCTCCACATGGCGGTCGAGCACCTTCACCACATAAGATTCTTCCGACACATATTTGGTCACATCGGGATAAACCACTTCGCCCTTGGCCTTACCCTCATAGACAGCCTTTTGCATCACACCGCTGCGCACGGTGGCCATCTGTGGACGATGATCAGGATTTACGATAGTCGCCACGATGTTGCCGCCGAACGCTGGACGTATCTGGTAGAGCAGATTGTCGTAGTGCTTGCCCGACTTCTTGTCATCGTAGTCGCCAATCTCCAACTGCGTGCAGTCGGCGGTGAGTCCGCTTGTGAGCGACGACGACACCCTTGGTCCGAGGTCGCGGCCTATCACCGTTGCCCCCATCAAGCATATCTGCGGCTTCTCCTCCTTAAACAGGTTTACGAGTATGTCGGTGTGAGGTGCCGACGTGTAGGGGAACAGTCCTTTGCCGTCGAAGACGAACAGCTTGTCCACCCCGTAGGGCAGTATATGCGGCTCCACCGCACTCTTGATGCCCGTTCCTGCCACCACGGCGTGCAGTTCCACTCCGAGCTGTGTGGCCAGCTTGCGGCCTTTAGTCAGCAGTTCCTGTGACACCTCGGCCACAGTTGTGTTCTCTATCTCACAATATACAAATACGTTGTTCATTGCCTTATCCTATAATCTTCTCATTCAACAACTCTTTTACCAAGCCCTCCACATCGGCGTCGCTTGCGGTCAGCGTCTGGCTCTCCTTGGCTTGGAACACTATGTTCTGCACAGCCTTCACCTTGGTGGGCGAGCCACTCAGTCCGCACTGCTGCGGGTCGCCGTCAACGTCGGCCACAGACCACTGCGTGAGTGTGAGGTATGGACGCTCGTCATACATCTCCTTGTATGGCATATCCTCGGTGCGCTCCATGGGTGCCGTTGCGCGCTTGTATTTCATCACGAGCTTGGCGTTGGCCGGACGGCACGGTGCAGCACTTCCGTTCACCGTCACTACGATGGGCATGGGCGCCTCCACCGTCTCGACGCCCCCGTCTATATGGCGGCGTATGGTGAGACAGCCGTTTTCGCACTTCACAATTTCCTCAGCATAGGTCACCTGCGACAGGCCGAGCTTTTGAGCCACCTGCGGCCCCACCTGTGCAGTGTCGCCGTCAATGGCCTGGCGGCCGCCGATCACAACATCCACACCACCTATTTTCTTTATGGCAGTGGCCAAAGCGTAGGATGTGGCCAGAGTGTCGGCTCCGGCAAACAGACGGTCGGTGAGCAGCCAACCAGTGTCGACGCCACGATACAGACCTTGCCTTATGACCTCAGCGGCGCGCGGAGGCCCCATGGTGAGCACGCCCACTGTTGAACCGGGGTTCTGCTCTTTCAGGCGCAAGGCCTGCTCCAGGGCGTTCATATCTTCCGGATTGAAGATGGCGGGGAGAGCGGCGCGGTTGACAGTCCCTTCGGCTGTCATGGCGTCCTTCCCCACATTTCGTGTGTCAGGTACTTGCTTGGCAAGCACTACGATTTTCAAACTCATGCTTATTTATTGTTTTTGGTTTTGTCAAATATTGGGGCAAAAGTACTTTTTTTTTGTGATATGGCAAAATAAGTAATACTAAACCATGCTAAATATGCACAATGTGACAGTCGTGTGTGCATGTACCAAGGGCCTTTTCTTCCAAATGCCACCGTTTCGCCGAAAAATAATACTTTTTGTTTGTCATTTGGCCAAAAAACGATTACCTTTGCACGCGAAACAGAAAGAAACGTGCCTTTTTGTAGATAAAACATACACATTATTTGTATTTATATAACAAACAACCAAAAGAAGAAAGAAGATGAATGCAGCTAAAATTGTAGAGGAACTGAAAGTAAGGTTCCCCAATGAGCCAGAGTACATCCAGGCCGTGAGCCAAGTGCTCCCCACCATCGAAGAGGAGTACAACAAGCATCCCGAGTTTGAGAAGTCCAACCTTGTGGAGCGTCTGTGCATACCCGACCGTGTGATAGAGTTCCGCGTGACATGGGTTGACGACAAGGGCAACGTGCGCACCAACATGGGCTACCGCATACAGCACAATAACGTGATAGGCCCCTACAAGGGCGGTATCCGCTTCCACTCTTCAGTGAACCTGGGCATTCTCAAGTTCCTCGCTTTCGAGCAGACATTCAAGAACTCGCTCACCACCCTGCCCATGGGCGGCGCCAAGGGCGGTTCCGACTTCTCTCCCCGTGGCAAGAGCGATGCTGAGGTGATGCGTTTCTGCCAAGCCTTCATGAACGAGCTTTACCGTCATATCGGTCCCGATGTTGACGTGCCGGCAGGAGACATCGGCGTTGGCGGCCGTGAGGTAGGCTACATGTTCGGCCAGTACAAGAAGCTCACCCACGAGTGGAGCGGAGTGCTCACAGGCAAGGGACGTGAGTTCGGCGGCTCGCTCATACGTCCCGAGGCCACAGGCTACGGCACAGTATATTTCCTCACCTCCATGCTCGCCACACGCGGCATTGAACTGAAGGGCAAGAACGTACTCATCTCTGGTTCGGGCAACGTGGCACAGTATGCTGCCGAGAAGTGCATAGAGTTGGGCGCCAAGGTGCTCACCCTGTCCGACTCCGACGGTTACATCTACGACCCCGACGGAATAGACCGCGCAAAGCTCGACTATGTTATGGAGCTGAAGAACATAGAGCGAGGCCGCATCAAGGAGTATGCCGAGGAATATCCCACTGCCGTTTATCATGCAGGACAGCGTCCCTGGGGTGAGAAGGCCGACATCGCACTTCCCTGCGCCACACAGAATGAGATTGACGGCGACAACGCCAAGTCTCTCGTGGCCAACGGCGTGATAGCTGTGGCCGAGGGCGCCAACATGCCTTCCACACCAAAGGCCATCAAGACATTCCAGGACGCCAAGCTTCTCTATGCTCCCGGCAAGGCCTCCAATGCAGGCGGCGTGGCCGTGTCGGGCCTGGAGATGAGCCAGAACTCCGAGCGTCTCAGCTGGACTTCAGAGGAGGTTGACAACCGTCTGAAACTCATAATGGAGGACATCCACACCAACTGCGTGAAGTATGGCACCGCTCCCGACGGCTACATCAACTATGTCAAGGGTGCCAACGTGGCTGGCTTCATGAAGGTGGCCAAGGCCATGATGGCCCAGGGCATCGTGTAAGG
>CAVHDN010000022.1:0-12132 GCA_963634315.1 Flexilinea sp.
TTATAAAAAAGAACGGTTGTTTGTCTCTTTTCGCAAAAAAAGCAATACTTTTGCACCGCATTTAAGGAAAGATGCTCGAGTGGTTTAAGAGGCACGCCTGGAAAGCGTGTAGCCGGCAAAACTGGCACGGGGGTTCGAATCCCCCTCTTTCCGCCACAACCACAGTCAGTGCGGCAACAGTCGGCGCTGGCTTTTTTTTGAGGTGCGCCAAAAAATTCTGCCGCTACGGGTCTTCGCCATGTGTCGTTATGTGTGTGTCACATTGCTGTAGACAGACGGTAAACTTGAGCTTCTTGTTTCTTCCATTACTAAAACTCTGTAAATAGCCATAAAAAACTCCATTTCATCCGAAGTTTTTCAAGCGAAACGTTGGCCTCGCTCTTGTTTTTGGAGTAACTTTGCAGGCCGAATGCGGTGCCTCGGTCCAGCAAGACGAGTGCTTCGGCAGCTTGTGCCGCATTTGCCGCAAGGGTTATTTTTTCAAGACAAAGATGTATATATGAGATTGACCATTTCAAGACCACGACTGCTGCTCCTGACGGCTATGGCTTGCGCGCTCCTGACGGGCTGTTTCAAGGACGAGCCGGCCAACTCGGAGTGCGACATCACCACGTCATGGGTGCACGCCGACAACCCCTCGAAGATATTCTTCAGCCTCAGCGACACCCTCGTAAACATAGTCTCCGACAAGGCCGACATAGTGTTCAACGTGAGAGCCTATTCTGACCTCACCGCCATGTCGCCCATGTTCATCGCAACACCCAGGGCTGTGGTGAGCCCCGCCAGCGGTTCTACACACGACTTCAGCCAAGGTCCTGTGACCTACAAGGTGACGTCGGAGGACGGAGCCTATAGCAGAGACTACCGCGTGTCGTTTGTGCCCGAGACAAGAGTGGTTGACGACACGGTGTGCTTCGACTTCGAGCAATATGCCCTTTCGGGCAAGTACTACACATGGACCGACCCCAATCCCTACTGCACATGGTCGTCGGGCAATGCAGGCTTTGCCATAGCGCGCGGTTCCGCCAAGCCCGAAGACTATCCCACGGTGCCTCTCACCAACGGATATGAGGGAGCGGGCGTGAAGCTCGAGACGCGCGACACCGGGCCACTCGGGGCCATGGGAGGCATGCGCCTGGCCGCAGGCAACCTCTTCTTGGGCGACTTCGACCCCACCAACGCCTTCAGCGGGGCGCTCACCGCAACCCACATGGGAGTGCGCTTCGACCGCAAACCGCTCGTGCTTACAGGCTTTTACACCTACCAGCCTGGCCCGGCGTTTCAGGACAAGGACGGAAAGACAGTGGCAGGAAAGACCGACTCGGCAGCCATATACGCCGTGATGTATCTCAACCACGACTCCGTTGGAGCCGACCACACGCCCGCCGGAAACGCCATCACGCTCGACGGAAGCAACATCCAGAGCAGCGACTACATTGTTGGCATGGCCCGCTTGTCGTATGTGCCCCCCATGGGCGACTGGACGTGGTTCATGGTGCCGTTCGACTATACTAAAGACATTGACTACGAACTGCTGCGCAACTACGGCTACAACATCGCGGTGGTGTTCTCCTCAAGCAAGGACGGAGACTACTTCCAAGGGGCAGTGGGCAGTACGCTCTGTGTGGATAAAGTGAGACTGATATGCGAAAAACCGGAATGAACACAGTGCAAAAGGCATTGGCCGCATGGGCTTTGGCCCTCGCCTCAACGACCGCTTGGGCCGGAGGCGTAACCGAGAACCTCAACTACAATGTGCGCTTCGGCTACAACATAGGCGCTACCACTCCTCTGGGCATGCCCGCCACCATACGGAGCCTTGAGAGCTTCAAGGTGAAGGACAACTTCCTGCTCGGCTTCGACGTGCAAAAGGACTTTTGGGGCTCCTGGGGCGTGATGGCCGGCCTGCATGTGGAAAGGAAGTCGATGGAGGTGGAGGCCAAGGTGAAGAGCTACCACATGGAGATTGTGCGCGGAGGGGAGTCACTCTTGGGCAACTTCACGGGGCGCAACGTGAGTGAGGTGGACTTGCAGATGGTCACAGTGCCCCTTCTTGTCACCTACAAGCCGTCGGAAAAGGTGGTGCTCAAGCTCGGCCCTTATGTGTCGTATGTCAACACGAGGGTGTTCAAGGGCTATGTCTATGATGGCTACCTGCGCAAGGGCAACCCAACGGGACAGAAGATTGCCATAGGCTCCGACAACGACACTCGCGGTAGCTACGACTTCAGCTCCGACTTGCGACGCTGGCAGTGGGGCATCGACGCGGGCGTAGATTGGCACGTGGCCAAGCGCTGGGGCTTGTATGCCGACTTGACTTGGGGCCTGACGGGCATTCACAAAAGCTCTTTCCACACGATAGAGCAGACCCTCTATCCCATATTCGGCTCGCTGGGCGTGACCTATCAGCTGAGATGAAAAAGACAAATGAAACATATAAAAACAACAAAAACAGAAAGGTGAAAAGATGAAGAGATTATTTACTTTGGCTGCACTGGCGGTAAGCGCCTTGGGCGCAATGGCCACCGACTATACCGACGTTCTGGAGGTGTCGGTCAACGGCGTGCCCTCGACGCAGACGGCTACTATAAGCGTCAACAAGAACGCCAATGGCAACTACGACCTCGCATTGAAGAACTTCATGCTCGTGGCCGGTACGGAGAGTCTGCCCGTGGGCAACATAGAGATGACCAACGTGAGCGGCACAACATCAGCCGACGGGGTGACCACGCTCACCCATCAGGCTACCGTGCCCATAACCGACGGCGACGACCCCAACGTGGCTCAGTGGTTCGGACCGCTGATGATAAAGCAGGTGCCCGTGGTCATGACGGCAGAACTGCGCGACAGTTCGCTCTACACAGTGCTCGACATCGACCTCTCGGCTACGCTCGGCCAAGTGGTGAAGGTTGTGTTCGGCAACGGAGGCTACCAAATAGCCAACTCAGGCTTCGAGCTCTTCCACACCGCCAAAGCTGATAAAAACGGCAAATACACAAGCGATGAGCCCAACTCGTGGCACTCGTTCATGAGCTGCACAGGCACATTCTCCGCAATTGTATGCGCCACTCCCCACACGTTCATCTCCAACGATGTGCGCCCCGGCTCAACGGGAACGAAGAGCGTGCTGGTCACTTCGGGCTTGGTGTTTAGAGTGCCTGCCAACGGTACCATCACCACAGGCCGCCTCAACGCCGGCTCAATGACTCCCGCCGACATTCTGAACTGTGCGTTCCTCGACATGACGAGCACCGATGCCGACAGCAATGGCGACCCCTTCTACACCAAGCTCAACGGCGCTCCCGACAGCCTGGCCGTCTGGGTGAAGTTCAAACAGGGCACACTCTCCAAGCCCGAATACAAGTGTGCTACGCTTAGCGCAGCCATAACCAACGGCGGCTACTATCAGGACCCCGGCGACTCTGTGCTGGCCAATGTGGTGGCGCGGGGCAGCAACAAGGCGATTGAGAGCAAGGGCAACGTGTGGCAACGCGTTACCATGCCGTTCGACTACGACTCATATACTTGCAACGACATAAAGGCTATACTCATCACTCTGTCCACCAACGCCGAGCCTGGCGTGGCGAGCGCCGAAAGCAAGGCTCCCGACTCGCTCTTGATTGACGACCTCAGTCTCATATACAACGCCAAGTTGGCTTCGCTCAATGTGCCTGGCTTCAGCAAGGACGTGATGGACTATGAGACCGCTGTGAACGGCCAGATATCTCTCGACGACATTCAGGCTGTGGCCGACGGACGCGGAGCGAAGGTGACCAAGGCGCTCGAGACGGTAGAGGGCGGCGTTAAGGCCACAGTGACGGTGAAGTCGGGCGACCTGCGCTCTTCCAACGTATATACCATTTTATATAAGGGGGCTACGGTGTCAGGCATAAACCTTACCGAGAAGTCGGCGCCTGTGGGCGTGTCGGCAGTGTATGACCTCAACGGACAGCGCGTTGACACCATGCGCAGCGGATGCATCTACATAGAGAAGCGCACCGACGGCACTGTGGTGAAGACCATCAAGCGCTGACGGCTCGGGGGCTTATTAGGGCAAAGACACATATGAGGGTTCTGAAACTTCAGACCCCACGATAAAAGAAACGGGCGGTGCTTTCTGTCCGTTTCTTTTCGTCTCATGGCGCATCATGAGTGTTTCCTGCATGAAAAAAACATCTTAGCAAGGGAAAATGACTGAAAGAAATTACGGCATGAGACTTTTTTATATTAATTTTGCAAAGAATTTTTGAAACTGTAAAATCACTTTATGGATTGGTTTGTTAATCTATTTACCACCACCGACTCCGTGGCCCACATCGCCATGCTGTATGCCATTGTGATAGCCGGCGGTGTGCTCCTCGGCAAAGTCAAGTTCGGAGGCATTTCGCTGGGAGTGTCCTTCGTGCTGTTCACCGGCATTCTAGCAGGTCACGTAGGGTTTACCGCCCCGACCAACATCTTGACTTTCCTTCAAGACTTCGGTCTCATCCTGTTTGTGTTTATGATTGGACTTCAGGTAGGGCCGGGCTTCTTTGAGAGCTTCCGCAAGGGCGGTGTCACGCTCAACCTCATGTCGGTGGCTGTCGTGTTGTTGAACATCGCCGTGATGTTCGTCTGCTATTTCGTGTTCTTCGACACCAGCAACCCGTTCAATCTGCCCATGATGGTGGGCACGCTCTATGGTGCCGTGACCAACACGCCCGGTCTTGGAGCCGCCAATGAGGCTTTGGAAAGCGTGTTCCCAAAGGGAAACATACCGCAGATAGCCTCGGGCTACGCCTGTGCCTATCCGCTTGGTGTGCTCGGCATAATTGGCGCTACGATAGCCTTGCGCTTCATCTGCCGCATAAACATAGGCAAGGAGGAGAAGCAACTGGAGGCCGAAGAGGCTGAAGACACCCACGTGAAGCCGCACAACATGCACCTGGAGGTGACCAACTCTTATTTGGCCGGACGGTCGCTAAGACAGATTCACGACTTCCTCAACCGCGACTTCGTGTGCTCGCGCTTGCTCCGCGACGGTCATGTGACCATACCCAAGAGCGACACGGTGTTTGAGGTGGGCGACCAGATATTCATCGTTTGCGCCGAGGCCGACGCCGAAGCCATCATAGCCTTCATAGGCCCCGAGATTGAGGTGGCTTGGGAGGAAGTGGACAAGGAGCAGCCCATGGTGTCGAAGCGAGTGCTCGTCACGCGTCCGGCCATAAACGGCAAGACGCTCGGACAGATGCACTTCTCGTCGGTCTATGGGGTTAACGTGACTCGCATCACCCGTCAGGGCATGGACCTCTTCGCCAGCAGCAACCTCTCGTTGCAGGTGGGCGACAGGGTGATGGTGGTTGGCCCCGAGGACAATGCCAACCGCGTGGCCGAGGTGTTGGGCAACTCCATCAAGCGTCTTGACACGCCGAACATCGCCACTATATTCATCGGCATCATCATAGGTATCATCTTCGGCAGTCTGCCCTTTGCCATACCGAGCATGCCAGTGCCAATGAAGCTTGGTATAGCCGGTGGCCCGCTCATCATTGCCATACTCATAGGCCGCTACGGCTACAAGGTGCACCTCGTGACCTATACCACCACCAGTGCCAACATGATGTTGCGCGAGATAGGACTCGTGCTCTTCCTCGCAAGCGTAGGCATAAAGGCCGGTGCAGGTTTTTGGGAGACTGTGGTGCAGGGCGATGGCTTGAAGTATGTTTATACGGGCTTCCTCATAACCATCATACCTATACTCATTGTGGGCACTTTGGCTAGACTTAAGTTCAAGTTCAACTATTTTACCATAATGGGCATGGTGGCAGGTACTTACACCGACCCACCAGCATTGGCCTACGCCAACCAAAGCTGCTCTAAGGAAGCTCCCGCAATAGCCTATTCCACGGTCTATCCTCTTAGCATGTTCATGCGCATACTTACGGCGCAGCTCATCATTCTGCTATGTTGCGGAGGAATGTAACCTTTTAGAACGTACTGCCAAGACAAAGAACTTTAATAACTATAATAACACCTACTTAAATTTATGAACAAATTCGGATTGATGTCGGGCGCACTGCTGCTGTTGTCGTCAACCTCGTTCGCCCAAATGGAGAATAGCATAAGGCTCAACGAGGTGCAGACAAGCAATACTGCCGGACTGGTGGACGAATACGGCCAAAGGGAGGCTTGGGTGGAGATAGCCAATGTTTCCTACTCTACCTACAACATCAGAGGGATGTACATAACCACCGACCGCTCCGTGCTTGACAAAAAAATGAGTGTGCCAGAGCGCGTAAAGCGCATGCACATCGTGCCCAGCGGCGATGGGCGAACTAACCTAAGTGCAAGGCAGCACATAGTGTTCCATTGCAACAGTCAACCGGAAAAGGGCTCACTGCACCTCGCAGTGCCCGTTGACTCTCAAAATCCCGTGTGGATAGCCTTGTACAACGGCAATGGCGTAAACCTTGTTGACTCCGTTACTGTGCCCGCATTGGCCGACAATCAGGTATATGCTCGCGTGAAAGACGGTGCGGCCACATGGACTGTGAGAAACGCGGAGGAGGCCACACCGGGCATCTCCAATGACACAGCGCCGGGCGAGTCGAAGATAGCCAAGCTGAAGCGTGAAGACCCTTATGGAATAGGCATAACGGTGCTGTCCATAGGCATAGTATTCTTCTGCCTCGCACTGATGTTCTTGTTCTTCCATCTCTTCGGATTGTTCATGCGCCATCGTGAAATGGCCGGTAAGGTGGCTGGCTTGCAACCGCTCAAGGCTGGAGTGAAGACCGTGGAGAAGACTGTGGAGATAGGCCACATAGCCAACAACATCTTGCAGGACGGTCTGCAGACCAAGGGTATTGACAAGGAGATATACATGGCCGTGATAGCCATGGCGCTTAAGCAATACCAAGAGGAGGTTCACGACATAGAGAGCGGAGTAATCACCATCAAGCCTAAGGACACCGACTGGAACGGCGAGTACATGCAAATGACGCAGTTCCACGAATAGGCTTGCAAGACTCCGACACAAAGCAATAACACAATAACAAAAATCCAACACCAAACAAATAAAAGCAAAACCATGAACAAGTATCAATATAAAGTGAAAGGCGTTGACTACGACGTGGAGATTGAGGAAGTGGAAGGCAATGTCGCCAAAGTGAACGTGAACGGCATTCTTTTCGAAGTAGAGTTGAAGGAACCAATCAAGGCAAGCAACCTCAACACACCGCACACGCCGCATGTCGTCAAGCCCACTCCTGCAGCTACTCCCACTCCGCAAGCAGCACCCGCTCCAAGACGTGAGGCAAACAAGGCTACTGGCGGCACACTCATGAAGGCTCCGCTGCCCGGCACCATCACTTCGGTTAACGTAAAGGTTGGCGACCCAGTGAATGAGGGCGACACCATAGTAGTGCTCGAAGCCATGAAGATGCAGAACAACATCGAGGCAGAGAAGAGCGGCACAGTAAAAGATGTTTTAGTGAAACAGGGCGACTCCGTGCTCGAAGGCGACACGCTGATCGTTATAGCCTAAAGAACTATGGGAATAACTAATTTTATAGTTGAGAACTTCAACGAGTTTCTCACATACACAGGCTTCGCCAACGCCACAGCGGGTAACATAATAATGATTGTCGTTGGCGCGATACTCATTTACCTCGCCATAAAGAAAGACTTCGAACCGCTGCTGCTCATCCCCATCGGCTTGGGCATCATTCTTGGCAACATACCGTTCAGGGCCGACGCCGGACTGGAGATAGGACTCTATGAGGACAACTCTGTGCTCAACATCTTCTATCAAGGTGTGCGTCAAGGATGGTATCCTCCGCTTGTCTTCCTCGGCATAGGAGCCATGACCGACTTTTCTGCCTTGATAGCCAACCCGAAGTTGGTGCTCATAGGCGCTGCCGCACAGTTTGGCATATTCGGAGCCTATATGGTGGCTCTTGCGCTCGGCTTCGAGCCTAATCAGGCTGCGGGCATAGCCATCATCGGAGGTGCCGACGGTCCTACCGCCATCTTCCTTTCGTCGAAGCTTAGTCCCAACCTCATGGGAGCCATAGCCGTATGCGCCTATTCATACATGGCCCTCGTGCCGTTGATTCAGCCGCCACTCATGCGTTTGCTTACCACCAAGAAGGAGCGCGTGATACGCATGAAGCCCGCACGCCAAGTGAGCCAGACAGAACGCATACTCTTCCCTATAATAGGATTGCTGCTCACCACATTCATCGTACCGTCGGGCCTGCCGTTGCTCGGCATGCTCTTCTTCGGTAATCTGTTGAAGGAAAGCGGCAAGACCACCCGCCTGGCCAAGACTGCAGGCTCTGCACTCAACGACATTGTGGTGATGCTTCTCGGACTCACCGTGGGCTGCTCAACACAGGCAAGCGAGTTCCTCACGCTCAACACCTTGTTCATCTTCATCATCGGTGCTTGCGCCTTCATGATTGCTACGGCAAGTGGCGTACTCTTCGTGAAGCTGATGAACGTGTTCATGCCTGCCGACAAGAAGCTCAACCCGCTCATTGGTAACGCTGGTGTGTCGGCTGTGCCTATGTCAGCACGAATAAGCAACAACCTCGGATTGGAATACGACCGCCATAACTTCCTGCTCATGCACGCCATGGGACCGAATGTGGCAGGTGTTATCGGCTCGGCTGTGGCCGCTGGTGCACTGCTCGGCTTCCTGTCGTAGGACACATTTGCTTGACACATGCTGGTGGGTCAGATATGCAATAGATATATAGAGGGTGCGCCAAAGACCTTTTGGCGCACCTTTATTGTTAAGGTTCCATCTATAATAGCAGAGTAAACACAAATGGATTTGGAGCGAAAAGAGAAAAGTGAAGAGGTGGAAAAAGGTCAAGATAGGGTAGGGTCTGCCGCTATGGGACGACCGAAGATAGCTGTGGTCGATCGTAACACCTTGGCCGTAATAGGCTTGAAGACGATACTGCAAAGCGTCATGCCAATGGCCGAAGTGGATGCCTTCGGCTCGTTTGCTGAGTTGGAGGCCAATCACCCTGAGGCTTTCTTCCACTATTTCGTGGCAACAGACATTGTGTTGCAAAACCGCTCGTTCTTCATGGCGAACAGGCACAAGACCATAGTTCTCTCCCTGTCTGTGAATATTGGTACGCAGCTCAACGGTTTTCATGGCCTATGCGTCAATGTGCCTGAACGACAGCTCGTCAGGTCGCTGCTGGCTCTTGAGCAGAGCGCGCATGCCAAGGGGCGCAACCTTCCAGTGCCCATGCCGCCGTTTTCTCAACAAACGGTGTTGTCGAGCCGTGAGATAGAGGTCATGGCCCTCATAGTGCAGGGATACATCAATAAGGAGATAGCCGACAAACTCAACATCGGTTTGGCCACGGTGGTCACTCACCGAAAGAACATTATGGACAAATTAGGTCTGAAGAGTGTGTCGGCCATGACCATCTATGCTGTGATGCACGGCTATGTTGATATCAACAAGATTTGACGGTGGGGATATTATAAAGACGTGTTCTAAAAATACTGCATTTAGAACACGCCTTAAAAGTTTGTGTGAATTGTGTCAGAAGTTTACGCCGACGCTTATGCTCAGACATCCGTTCTTCGACGACTCAAACTCGTCGTGGTTGATGTTGGCAAGGCCGAGATCGTAGGCTATTTCCGCATACATCATTTGGTATTCGACGCCGCATCCTAAACGCAGACCGCCGTCAAAGCGTTGGAAATACTCGTTGGAGAAAGAGGATTTGGCATCCCTGTCGGCATAGTTCTTTATCTTTCCGCCTATGCCCAAGGCCAAGTATCCACCCAAAAAAGGTTGTATGGAAAGGTCTTCATCCACCTCATACTTGTATTTAACCACTACGGGCATCTCAAAATAGTTGAGGTCGAAGGTGAATTTCTTGCGATCTACATAGCCCTTGCCTCCCTTTTCCACATACAGAAGACCAGACTCAAGATATACAGGCGACATCGGGGCAAGTTGGAAGCCTATGATTCCGCCAACCGAAAGCCCGGCCTGCATGCTCCCGCCGTCCAGTTCGCTGTCGTCGGAGTTTACTGTTGCCAAAGACAAACCCAGCCTTAACCCATAGTATATGTTATGTTCACCATTGTATATAGGTTGTGTTCTTCCATATAAGTGTTGGCCCTGTGCAAACAAAGGCGCTGACATGATCAAGCACGTCAGCACGTGCAATAGTCGTTTTGTGTTCATTTTTCTGTTTCGTTTTTTGATTCCAATTGAGAGTGCAAATATACATACCTTTTTGTCCAAAACCAAATATATCACATGATTTAAGGATTGATGCTCCACACATATCTGATATTTTGACACGTAAGATGGAAAGATACAAACAAAAAGAATTGCCTTATTACCCGTAGTTTTCTGTGTAAGAATCTCAGGCAATAAGGCAACTCCTATTATTATCGTCTTTCCCTAAAAGGGGAACATGAGGTTAAGCTAAACTTAACGAGACTTGGTTGCGCCAAGTCCGAAGGCGCAATAGGTGAGGTAAAGCACACATACAAGTATGACAAAGATGCCTCCTATGATGCCTATAGCATCGGTGGCAATGCCAATGACTGGAGTGACGGCTCCCCCACCAGCCACTGCGGTTATCATCAAGCCTGAAATCAGGTTGGCCTTGTCGGGACGCGCCTGCACTGCCATGGAGTAGATGATGGGGAATATGCACGATGCAAGGAAGCCCACCGCGCCTATGCAGCAAAGGTTGAGCACGGGCAGTTCAACAAAGGCAAGTACAAGCAAGGCGACAATGGCCAACACAATGTTGACCTTATAATATACCATCTCACTTATCTTGGTCATAAGAAATGCGCCAATGAATGCTCCCACCGTACGGCAAAGGAAATAGACTTGCGGAGCCATGCCGGCCTCCTCCATGTCCCAGCCGAAGCGCACCATCATCACCTTGTTGCTGATGAAGTTGGTGGCCACGTCAACGCCCACGACAAAGAAGATGCCAAGGAAGAGCAACAATATTCTCCTGTCTTTCAGCAGAGCCAACGTGTCGGCAAAGGAAGAACCGCCCTCCACGCTCTCGCTCGTCTCCCTCTCTATCGGAGTGAGCACAAGCCACACGGCCGACAGCAGCGTTATGGCTCCCATGATGGGGAAGCAGTAGTACCACAGACGGTTGTCGCCATCGCCAAACACGTTGACGGCAAAAAGCACGATGTATGGGCCTACAAACGACGACACCGCCTTGACCACCTGACCGGCGGTGAGAGAACTGGTGAGCAGCTTGTCGTCGGTCACCACGTTCTTAAGCAACGGATTGAGCGACACCTGAAGCACGGCATTGCCAATGCCAAGAAAAGCATAGGCCAACATGCAGGTGACACTGTTGTAGGACACCATGGGCACCACCATGCCCAATATCGTGACTACCATGCTGAACAGCACAGTGTTCTTGCGCCCCCATTTGTTCATGGCAATACCCACCGGTATGCCGAGGAAAAGGAACCACACAAAGACAATGGAGGGCACAAGTCCCGTCACGGTGTTTGACCATCCGAACGCATTTTGCGCATAGCTCGAGGATATGCCCACGATGTCGCAAAAGCCCATTACGAAGAAGCCAAACAAGACTGGCAATACCTTTAGTATGGTGTTGCCGCCTTTCTTCATTTCTGTATTACTCATATTTTATTTTGTTGATGTTTTCTCTCTTTGTGCCGTCCTTTGTAGGGGACAGGCTGAACGTCAGCCTCTCTTGGTGGTTATTCGCTCTGGCAATATACCTCCAACAGTTTGCAGGCGCCCTTTGCCTCTATCTTTGCATTGCTGATGGCGGCAGGCAGCAATACCGTCTCGCCCTCTGCCACATGCATCGGTTCCAGTCCGTCGCACGCGATGGTGTATTCGCCCTCAAGACACATGTAAACCACAAAAGAATTGTAGGCGGAGTAGTCGCGCAGAAGCTCTTTGCCGTTAAGGTCTATGACATTGGTAGTGAAGTAGTCGCATCGCACTACCGAAGCCACGCCTTCAGTTTCCTTCACGTATGGCTGTTTGGTCAGGTGGCAAGCGTTGAAGTCTATCACGTCCAAAGCCTGTTGGGTGTGCAGCTCACGTCCGTTGCCGTCTTTGTCCTTACGGTTGTAGTCGAAAATGCG
>CAVHDN010000022.1:12925-14188 GCA_963634315.1 Flexilinea sp.
CTCTGATACTTGTCGGTGCTCAACTGCGCAAGAGTCTGCAAGGCAAAACTGCGGTATTCCTCTCCCTTGGCTTTGTCAACATACTGCTGCATCTCAAGCAAAGCGTCAGCCACGACACAAGCCGCACTTGCATCCTTGGGCGCGCCAATGCCACGAGGGTCGTCCATGTCCCACAGGGGTATAAGGTCATCGCTTGTTTCCTTCAATCGTTTGATGTATATGTCGGTCACCTTTTGTGCAAAGTCCAAGAACATCTTGTTGTGTGTGTAGCGATACACCATGGTGTAGCCATATATGGCCCAGCTCTGCCCCCGTGCCCACATGGAGTTGTCGGCATAGCCCTGATGGGTCACTCCCTTTATGAGGTTGCCGTTGATGGTGTCATAGACAGCCACATGATAGCAGCTGCCGTCCGGGCGGAAATGGTTGCGCATGGTGGTCTTGGCATGGGTCACCGCCAAGTCGTAGAGCAGTTTGTCGCCTCCGTTGCCTGCCGCCCAAAACATCATGTCGAGGTTCATCATGTTGTCCATGATGGTGTTGTGCGGCCAGTTGTTGGGCTCCACCTCACGTGGCCAGCTCAATATCGTTCCCACAATGGGATTGAAGAGAGTGGCGAGCGAGTCAGCCGATGCCAATATCACGTTTTTATAGTCTTGCGAATGGTTTTGCTCGTAGCCTTTGCCAAACGAGCAGAACATGAGGAAACCTATGTCATGGTCGTAACACGGACGATAGGCTATGTGGCGCAAAGCCTCGGTAAATCCCTCGGCGGCCTTGCGCACGGCCTCGTCGCCAGTGTTCTGATAGTCCATCCAGAGTATGCCGGGCCAAAAGCCGCCGCACCACTCCTCGGCCGTAGCCCTGCGACAGTTCCAGCCTTTCTGTTTGTCGCCATTGAGTATGTTGCGCGGTTCTTTTGTGTAGTCGTATGAGCCGTCCTTTTGTCTCAGCTCATCCAAGGCACGCGTCACCTGTTTGTGGCAATACTGCAACTGCTTGTCCACATCGAGCGTTTGTACCTTCTTCGCATCTTGTGCTTGAGCACTTGATGAAATTCTTGTTTCCGTCACGGCCATGCTCGCTTGCGACAGACCAAGTGCGAACGCTATTAAAAGTATTCTGCTTATTCTCATTGATATTATTCAGTTCTTATATTTATTATAAATACGTATGGAACATGAAGAATACTTACTCAAGTTTCGGATTTGGTTGTTATGACCCATAAAATTAGGAAACGTACATGAACGGCTTTCGCCAAAG
>CAVHDN010000023.1:0-13846 GCA_963634315.1 Flexilinea sp.
AACATTTTTACATTTATTGCCGTAGAGACAACCCTCTGTCGTTTTGACACAATCAACGCTAAATATAAAATAAATGTGGCTCATGTTCCGAGCTTGCGGAACTTGAATAATGTTTGTAACTTTGCCGTCTCACGGAAACAACAACGCAAGACCAGATTAGAAAGTTTGACTATGAATACCAAACCAGACATAACACGTTGCCGATGGTGCAACTTGGACAATCCGCTGTATGTGGAGTATCACGACAAGGAATGGGGCGTGCCGGTGCACGACGACAGCAAACTCTTTGAGATGCTGTTGCTTGAAGGCTATCAGGCAGGGCTGTCGTGGGAGTGCATTCTGAACAAGCGGGAGGCATTCCGTCAGGCGTTCGATGGTTTCGACTGTAAGAAAGTGGCGGAATATGACGACGACAAACTTCGGATTTTGCTACAAAACAAAGGCATTGTGCGCAACCGTCTGAAGATTTCGGCTGCCGTTGGCAACGCCAAAGCATTTATGCGGATACAAGATGAGTTCGGGTCGTTTGACAAATACATTTGGGACTTTACCAACGGCAAGACAATACATGAGTGCGACAAAACCTCCTCGCCATTGTCATACCGCATTTCAGCCGACCTGAAGAAACGGGGAATGAAGTTTGTGGGCACCACCATCATTTACTCCTTCTTGCAGGCCATAGGCATAATCAACTCCCACGAAGAAGGGTGCTGGCGGCATGAGCGGCAAATGTAAGGTGGATCTATTGGCGAACTCTTTCTCCACCTTTGCCATAACGAGCACCACAGTCGTGCCGCTTTTTCTTGCCACACGCATCGGCGAGCTTGCAACCTCTGCACGCTCCGCCACCATGCCTGAAGCTGTCATAGACACGCCACGTGGCATAGACCACGGCCAAGGCAACCACCAAGGCCACAATTATTGTTTGCACAAGAAGAAACGTTTGAATTCCGACTCAAAGTTGGGAGTGAACACTCCTTGCCCCATATTCGCGATTATTTCGTCAACGCTCCAAAAGCGGCCACCATCGAGTTCCTTGGGATTTGGTAGCACTGGGCCATCATACACAGTCTTGTGCACATGCACAAGTTCACGTTCACGACGACTCTCAAAGACATAGCGCCCCAAAGCCACCGGCTCAAAGCCAACCACCCCAAGCTCTTCGCTCACCTCACGCCGCAAGGCCTGCTCCACCGTCTCGCCCAAGTCCATGTGTCCACCGGTGGAAGTGTCCCAACGGCCGGGCTGGATGTCTTTCCAATCAGGACGTTTCTGGAGGTATAGAAGACCTTTACTGTTAAAGAGGTGTAAGTGTACCACGGGATGAAGTGTCATGGAGCCGCCATGTGCCACGCTCCGTTTCACTGTGCCAATCACGTTTCCTTGTTCGTCAACTGCGGGAAACAGTTCTTCGCCATTGTCTGCCATACTATATATAAAAGGTTATGGTGTGGACACACGCCAAACAGCCGCATGCACTATATGTTGGTCAACTTGCGCAGCAGCAGTTTGTTGAGGGCTTGTATCCTGCGGCTCTGCTTGCCAAGGTCTTCCCTCACGGTGTTCATGCTATTGAGAAATTCGGAAAACGCGTAAAGTATTTGGTTGGGCTGTCTGTCGTCTTCCAACACGTCGGGGTTGGTTATGATGTTTATGCCACGGCTCTCTATGTGCACATCTATGTCACATCCGGTCATCATAGGGTCGCCGTCATAGTGTATTGCCCCGGGCGTGCTCCGGTGTATGTGTATGCGCTTGGCCTTGAACACCTTTATCTTCGAGTTTTGGTCAAGCGTTCTGTTGAACATGTCAATGCTTATCTGCGGAGCGTCGAAGGCAGTGAACGGTTCCATTATCACCACGTCCATCAGTCCGTCGGTCATGGTGGCGTTGGGGGCTATGTAGGCATTGTTGCCATACTGCGACGCATTGGCGCAGGCTATGAGGAACGCTTTGTATTTCTTTGCGCCCGTCTCATCCTCCACCTCATAAGTCTCCGGCTTGTATTTCAGTCCTTCACGAAGCACATTCTCGGCATAGGTTATGGGGCCGCGCCGTCCCGCCTCGGCAAACTTCAGACTAATGAAAGCGTCAAAGCCCATGCCACACGTGCAGAAGAAAGGAAGGTCGTTGATGACGCCATAGTCTAGAGCCTCGATGTTGCATCTGTTTATCAGCTCGACGGCTTTGGCCGGGTCTATGGGTATGCGCAAATGACGGGCAAGTCCATTGCCGGAGCCGCACGGTATTATGCCGAGGGCCGTATTGGAATGTACCAACGCGCGGGCCACCTCGTTCACCGTGCCATCGCCTCCCACCGCCACGACTATATCGACTGAAGCTTGGGCACACTCGTGGGCTATCTCAACAGCATGCCCCGCATGCGTGGTGAAACGCGACTCGTAGTCGTATTTGTCCTTGTCAAGCTGCGACTCTATCACCCTCAATACATTGTCCTTGCCTTGAGTGCCCGAATGGGGGTTCAGTATGAACGTTATCTTCTTCTTTCTATCCATGGATTTGCAAAAATACATATTTTATCATTTTACATTGCCTTTACATTACCATAAAAATCCATAAACCTACACTTTTCCATGAAAAGCTGTCCCGTTTCGGTGGAAAATATGTAACTTTGCCGCCTAAAATAAAGAATACTGTTTGAACATCAACCTAAAAATGGGACAATTACAGGAAAGGTACAAGAACTACCGCGAGCCTCAAAAGTACATGGAAATGGGAGTTTACCCGTATTTCCGTGCCATTACGAGCAAACAAGGGACTGAAGTGGAGATGGAAGGCCATAAAGTCTTGATGTTTGGCTCTAACGCATACACTGGACTAACAGGCGACCAACGCATCATAGACGCCGCAAAAGCAGCCTTGGAGCAATATGGTTCGGGGTGCGCAGGCAGCCGTTTCCTGAATGGAACGCTTGACTTGCACATACAGCTTGAAAAGGAACTGGCCGAATTTGAGGGCAAGGACGAAGCTCTGTGCTTCTCTACAGGCTTCTCGGTCAACTCTGGAGTGATACCTGCCGTTGTGGGACGAGGCGACTACCTCATATGTGACGACCGCGACCATGCCAGCATCGTTGACGGACGACGCTTGTCGTTTGCCAAGCAGTTGCACTACAAGCACAACGATATGGAGGACCTTGAGAACATTCTCAAGACCTTGCCGCAGGAAGCTGTAAAGCTGATTGTGGTTGACGGGGTGTTCTCTATGGAGGGCGACCTCTGCAAACTGCCTGAAATAGTGGAGTTGAAGCACAAATACAATTGCTCCATCATGGTTGACGAGGCCCATGGCCTTGGTGTGTTCGGCAAACAAGGCCGCGGCGTGTGCGACCATTTCGGACTTACCGACGAGGTTGACCTCATCATGGGCACATTCTCCAAGTCGCTGGCAAGCATCGGCGGTTTCATAGCATCCGACAAGGACACGATAAACTACCTGCGCCACACTTGCCGCACTTATATCTTCAGTGCGTCCAACACTCCTGCTGCCACTGCTGCCGCAATGGAGGCTCTGCACATTCTGAAAGCCGAGCCGGAAAGAATAGAAAACTTGTGGAAGACCACCAACTATGCACTGACCCGTTTCCGTGAGGAGGGATTTGAGATTGGCGAGACCGAAAGTCCAATCATTCCTCTTTATGTGCACGACATCGAAAAGACATTCCTTGTGACAAAGCTTGCCTTCGATGCAGGTGTCTTCATCAATCCTGTCATTCCGCCAGCCTGCGCCCCACAAGACACACTCGTGCGCTTCGCGCTCATGGCCACCCACACCAAAGAACAGGTGGAACGCGGTGTGCAAGTGCTCACAAAGATATTCAAAGAGCAAAACATCATAAAATAAGCATTGCAAAACTTGCACATCTCGAATAAACTGCATACCTTTGCAGCCGCAAACGAGACAAGATGTCTTTCGGGGTGTAGCGCAGCCCGGTAGCGCTCCTGGTTTGGGACCAGGTGGTCGCAGGTTCGAATCCTGTCGCCCCGACACAAAGACTCGATGCAAGACAAAGACAAAGAAAAGGCAAATCCCCTTGAGCAGACGAAGTTCAAGGGGATTTGCCTTTTTCTTTGCCTCAAACAAACGAGTGGATTGTGGTAACAGCATGAGAGGTCATATAAAAAGAAAAGAGGAAACGATTCTCGCGAACGGTTTCCTCGTAGGAAAATGATAAATATAGATTAAAATTACTAGTTGTGATGCAAAGATAAATCGTTTTGGCGAATGTACAAAGAGTTACCACAACTTTATTGCCGATATCAAATCTTTTTAACCATTTTAGCCATGTTTTTTACCTTTGTGTAGGCTTTTGCATAGCTTGTAGCCATAGATTTGCAGCATACGGTGACGTTGGCACTCCTTCACACCACTAACCACGCATCAGAACATAAGCAGTTCTTCGTAGATGCGCTGCACAGGCAGTCCCATCACGTTGAAGTAGCTTCCGTTGAGCCATGTCACGCCCACATAGCCTATCCACTCCTGTATGCCGTAGGCCCCAGCCTTGTCGGTGGGATGGTAGGTGTCAACGTAATAGTCAATCTCCTCGTCGCTGAGTCTTTTGAACGTCACGTTGGAGATGACAGAGAAGCTGCGCTGCTTTTCCTTGGTCATCAAACACACGCCAGTGACCACATTGTGCGTCTTGCCACTAAGCTTGCGTAGCATCCGGCGCGCCTCTTCGTCGTCCTTAGGCTTGCCGAGCACCTCACCAGCCAACTCCACTACAGTGTCGGCCGTTATCAACAGTTCGTCGTCGCCCATCTGTGCCTTGTTGGCCTCAGCCTTTTCGTTGGCTATATATAAAGGTATGTCGGCAGCCGCCAAATTCTCGGGATAGCTTTCGCTTATGCCCGGAAGCGTACGCACAGTGAAGTCCAGGTCGAGTCCGGCAAGCAGTTCCTTGCGCCGTGGCGAGTTGCTGGCCAATACCACTTTGTATTTCTTTATGTTGTCAAGCATTCCTTTTCGTTTTTAGTCATCCATTATTCGTAGGCATCAAGCCTTACCTGCAAGCGCAGCCTTATAGAGCATAGTGCCTTTTAAGTATTGCCCTGCATTTACCAGCCAAAGGCCCTCTTGTCGTTCATCCATTTGCCTTGCGCCCTCAGCGTCTGTTCTATCACGTCACGTCCGCAACCGCAGCCGCCCATCTTGTCGCTGATGTAGATGCTTATAGCCTTTATGTCAGGAGCAGCATCGCTGGGACATACCGGGCAACCGCACAGTTGCATCACCTCATAGTCGGGAATGTCGTCGCCCATATACATAATTTCATCGTCGTTGAGCGCATGACGTTTCTTGAAGTCGTCATACGCCTCGGTCTTTATGGCACTGCCCATGTAGATGTCCTCCACGCCCAGACCTTGGTAGCGTTTCCTCACGCTGTAGGTCTGTCCGCCGGTTATTATGCCTATGCGCAGTCCGTGCTTCACGGCCAACTGTATGGCGTAGCCGTCCTTGATGTTCACCGTTCTCATTGGCTCTCCGTTGGGATGCAGAGTAATGGTCTCCGAGCTGAGCACGCCATCCACGTCAAACACGATGGCCTTTATCTTTCCAAGATCATAGTTTATCATCGCTCATTGCCTTTTTGTGTATGCTGATGCTCATGCGGTCGTAGATATCCTTTGCAAAGGGGTCGTTGCGCAACAGTTGACTTTGCGCCCTTATCACGTTCTCGTCGTAGCGTATAGCCGGTCCGGTCTGTGCCTGCTTTGGCTGCATGAAGTGTACTTTATTTGCAGTCTCGTCGATGAGTGGGAGCAGAGCCTTGAAGTCCATGCCATGCTTCTCAAGGATGTCCGCCGCAAGGGCGTAGCAGTGATTGGCGAAGTTGCAGGCGAAAACCGCCGCAAGGTGCATGTACTTCCTGTCGTCCGACGACAATGGGGTGACGTCGCTACTGATGTCGGTAGCCAACTTTACTACAGTCTTTCCCGCCAGATCATCGTTGGCCTCTATGAAACAGGGTATGTGCATGAAGTCGGCCTCCGTCTCCTTGGAGAACGTCTGCATGGGATAAATCACGCCGTAGTGCAGGGCCATGCCCTTGAACACGTTGAGCGGCATGCTTCCTGCCGTGTGCAGCCACACTTTCTGTTCCCTGTCCTTGCACAGCATCGGCAGCAGTTCGGGCAAAGCCGAGTCTGTCACCGCGCAGATGTAAGCGTCAGCATTCTTGGTTATCTTGTCCAGTTGGGTTATGGGTGCGCCGCCCATCACCATGGCGGCCTCCTGCGCCGACTCCATGGTGCGGCTATACACCTGCAATATGTCATGGCCAGCGTCCACCAGTGCTCTGCCGAGGTTGGTGGCCAAGCGGCCAGCTCCTATGAATACTAATTTCATGTCTGTTGTATGTTGCGTTTTTGCAATGCAAAGTTATGGCAAACATGCCATACGCACAAAGATTTTCATTTTATTTAGAGCCTATTTGTAGTAATTAGAAAGCACAAACAGACGGGCTATACATATGCTTTAGCCATCCTAAAAGCCATGTATAGCCCGTCTGAAGCTATTGAGTTATTGTCGTTGGTCTTGGCCTACCGTGTAGTCATGGAGAGTTTAGCCATCTTCAGTCCGTCGCAGGTGGCGGTGAGCGTAACCTTGCCCGGCTCGCGGTTGGAACGAAGTATCACGGTGCAAGTGCCGTTGTAGAGTTCGCGCGAGTTGCCCACCGACAGCTCGTCGCTCGCCATGTTGCCGTTTATCACGCCCACGATTGTGGACGGCCCTTCCACGCTAAACTCCACCTTACCCTGAGCCGTCTGCACGCGACGACCTTTCTTGTCGGCAGCCACCACACGAATGTGCTGCAAATCGTTGCCGTCAGCCTTCCACTTTTGGTTGTCCTGTTCGGCGGCGAGAGCCACGGCATCACCCGTAGTCTCTATCTTGTGGCGCGCCACCACCTTGCCACCGTTCATGGCCACAGCCTCAATGTAGCCCGGTTCATAGGCCACACCGTCCCATTTCACTCTGTCGCGCTGGCGCGGATTGGTCTTGTCGTTGGTCTTGCGCCCAAGGCTCTTGCCGTTAACGAAAAGCTCCACCTCGTCGGCGTTAGTATATGTGTAGAGCGACATGGTGCTGCCCGCCTTGCGGTTCCAGTGGTCAGACATACGCGAGGTGCCAACCTTCACATCATTCCACACCGTGTTGTCGGCCTTGTCTATTATGCCTATGTGCACCGTCGGCACCTCCGGTTGGAACATCGACTTGAGCAGATAGGCTATGGGCTTGGGCTCAAGCGACACGTCGAACGCGCCTTGCACCCATCCCTTTGCCGGCCAACCGTTCGACTCGCCAAGATAGTCAATCATGCCCCAGTAGGCCAAGCCAAGCACTTTGTCACGGTTCATCTCGTAGAAATTGGTGCCCATCATGGCTGTGTTGGCCTCACTCTGATAGAACATCATGTTGGGGAAGCGGCGACTGTCGCCGGGGAAGTACATGTAGCGGTAGTTGTAGGAAGCCACGTCGGTTACGAGTGCGAGCGGTGCAGGCAGAGAGTCGGTCTTCTGGTTGCGGCCGCGTGGATGCATGGCCACGGTGACAGGGCGCGTGGTGTCGTAGCGGTTGAGCAAGAGTTTCTGCAGTTTGTAGGGTGTCACGCCCCAGTCGGCATAGGGCAAGTCCCAATAGGTTTGCAGCTCATTGCCCAAACTCCACATCACCACACAAGGATGATTGCGGTCGCGGCGTATGAACTCCGGCACATCGTGCTGCCAAAGTTGTGTCCACTCCACACGTCCGCCGGCAAACTTGGTGAGCCACTTGTCGTAAAGCTCATCTACGACGAGTATGCCATATTTGTCGCACAGGTCGAGGAACGACTTACTGTAGGGATTGTGCGACGTGCGGATGTGGTTGAAGCCAAACTGCTTGAGCAACTGTATGCGCTTCTCCATGGCACGCGGATAGGCGGCAGCACCGAGCGCACCGAGCGTATGGTGGTTGGCATTGCCCATGAGCAACACCTTCTTTCCGTTAAGTTTCAAACCAAAGTCGGGCGAGAACTCAAGGGTGCGCACGCCGAAGTGCTCGCTCACACGGTCGGCCACCGCTCCGTCAGGACGCATCATGGTCAATTCGGCGGTATATAAATAAGGGTTCTCGCAACTCCACAGGTGAGGCGAGGCCAACGCGATGGTATCCACACCATACTCATTTATCTTCTGTCCACGGTTAAACGGCAGGTCGCGCGTCTGTTCATAAACGGTCTTGCCGTCGGCATCGGTTATCTTCACGTTCACTCGCAAGTCCTTTATCTTCAAGTAACAAGCCATCTCTGCCTGAATGCAGACAGTGGCCTTGTCGGCGGCTACATTGGGAGTGGTGATGTAGAGCGGGTGGCGAGTGAAGTGTTGCTGTGCGTTGGTCACTATGAGAGTCACGTCGCGGAAGAGTCCGCCACCGGTGTACCAGCGCGAATTCTCCGGTCGTTGTGTGTTGGCCTTCACAGCAATCACGTTGGGCTGTCCATACTTCAACTTACTGGAGATGTCGATGTCGAAGCCAAGGTAACCATAATCGGTGCCGCCAATGCGCTCGCCGTTAAGATAGACATCGCCCACGAGCATGATGCCCTCGAAGTCGAGCACCACACGATGGCCTTTCCAAGAAGCGTCGGGAGTGAGAGTCTTGCGATACCAGCCTATGCCCATCTCCTTAAAGGCTCGCGAACTGAGACGGCTCTTCACATTGCTTGCGCCGTCGCTGTTGTCGGCTTTTTCGTCGCCTGCTGGCGGCACCCATGGTTGCGATATTTGGAAATCGTGCGGCACATCCACCGTTTGCCATCCACTGTCGTCAAACGTGGTTTGCTCTGCACCGTTAATGTCGCCGGCATGGAAGCGCCAGCCGAAGTTAAGGTTGTCAACTATGCGCGAACTGTCGGCGGCCGACAGTTGCAGCACGGCCATAATGGCCCACAAGAAGAATGCGGTTGTTCGTTTCATTGTTCTTAGTAGTTCTTTTTGTTTCTATTAGGTTTGTTGTAAAGTAAAGTCACGTCTGTAGTTGCGGCCTTGTGGTTTGTTGGCGAGTGGCAAAGCTGGGCCGTCCGCCATCAAAACGAGTAGGCAAAGCCAAGCGAACAGTATTCCTTAAACTGCAGATAGCCGAGTTTGTCGTCACGCTTGGTCGAATCGTCGAAGCGCGGATAAAGGAACATGTTGGCGCTTATGTATCGGCTCACCTTAAGTGTGATGGTGTTCTCCCACTCCACCTCAGCGCGGCTGTAGGAAGTGTAGCCATAGAGCCTGGTTTTCCAACTGACATTGTCGCTGATGGTCCACGTGAGGTTGGCGGTGAGCTGCGAACCGAAGTCCTCCCTCGTGTGGTGGTCGCCTACCACACTGTAGCGCGAGGCAAGGTTCTTGCGGTCAACATAGCGGAAGTTGAACGAGAGGAACGAGAGGTTGACGCTACCCTTCAAGCGTTTGTTCTTCGTCTCCACCGTGTAGTCGAGACCAAGACCAAGGTTGAGGTTAAAGGGCGACATGAAGTCGGAATAGACTTTCTTGTCGTTGCTCTTCAAACCATGGGTGAACTGCGTATAAGCGAGAAGCTGCAGAGTGTAGTACCAACGTGAGTGAGCCTGCAGACCAAGTTTCCCGGTGTATCTGATGAGGTCGTTGTTGGTCTTGAACTTGTGGAGCGTGTCGTCGCGCGACGTCTGGAAGCCCAGCCTAAGTTCAAGCTTATTCTCAAACTTCACGCGACTCTTGTTGTTGTAGTTGGCGTTGAGCGTGAGGTTGCTCACCATAGAGTAGTTGCTCTCGCCGCCCTTATACCAATTGCCCGTCACGTAGTTCTGCAGGAACTGCAGGTTGCCGTCGCCGCTAAACGTCCAGAAGTTAGGCTTGCGTATGAGCAGTCCCGACGGCACAGGCACAATGCTCTCCTCCGGCACTGGCTCAACATGCTTGGCCAACTCCACCTCGCGGCGCACTGGCTTGTCCAGTTCCTTCCTTATAGTGCCCGCCTTGCGCAAACCTTTCTCACTGCCGGTCACAAGGTCGGGACGCGCAAGATATACGTGGAGCATGGCGCGGTCGGTCTGTTCCGCCAATCCGCACGTCAGAGAGTCGTAGTCCAAGCTGAAAGATTTCTCTGCCACATCGTGATAGAAGGTGAAAGGCATGAACAGCCGAGCGAGACGCATGTCGGTGGTCTTCACATCGACAGCCGACGAATCTATGCGTTGGCGCAAGGCCGCAAGCGAGTCGGTATAGGCTTTCAGCACCGATGTGGTGTCTTTGGCCGTATGCCGTACGGCACGGCGGTGCAATCCTGCCGCAGCGTCAAAAGCCACAGCTATGAGAAGCAGGAATAACAGTCTTTTACTATAAGTATGGCTCATATCGTTGAGGTTGTAGCCACCGTCACCATAATGTGGAAAGGGCTTATGGCTGCAAAATTAGACAAAATATTCCTATTCTCTGCCTATGCCCTACACAAAAAGACTTAAGGTGGGGTCTAAAACGCCCCACCTTAAGTCTTTTTCTCTCATTACTGGCGACAGCGACACTACCGATATTTGCCGCGAAGACTCACTTCTTGCCAGACGATATGTGTATGGTTTTGGTGGCCTGAGGAGTCTTGGAACTCTTTGAACTGCTTCCGCCACCATAGTATTTTAACGCCTCAGGCATCCACGACTTTATGTTTGATATGCGCGATGCGTCGCTCGGGTGGTCACTGAAGAGCGACGACGAACCGCCACCCGTCGATTCAGACATGCGCTGCCAGAACGACACGGCTCCACTTGGGTCGTAGCCTGCCATGGCAGCGAAGATAAGACCGAGGTGGTCGGCCTCGCTCTCTTGTTTGCGCGAGTAGGCCGCCGAGCCGAGGTTGGAGCCAAGGCCAAACACCGTGGTGCCAAGCTGCTGCAGGTTGGTGCTCGCCCCTGCACCTGTGAGCACTGCACTCAAAATCTGTCCGCCATACTGCTGACGCACCTGATTGCTAAGCCGCTCTGCCGAGTGTTTCGCCACGGCATGGGCTATCTCGTGGCCGAGCACTATGGCCAGCGAAGCCTCATCGCGAGTCACGGGCAACAGTCCCTCATACACCACTATCTTACCGCCAGGCATGCAGAAGGCGTTCACGTTGTTGTCTTTCACAAGACTGAACTCCCAACTGTAGGTGGAAGCTTCGGAACTGAGACCGTTGGAGTTGAGGTATGACACCACGGCCGCGGCCAACTTTTGTCCCACGCGCTTCACCATGGCACTGTTGGTGGCATTGGTAGAGAGCGTAGCCGTTTTCATGTACTCCTGATACTGTTGGTTGCTGAGACTCAGCACCTGTTCGTCACTCACAAGCAACTTTTGCTTGCGCCCCGTGATGGGCACTGTGCTCGTAGTGCCACACGAAACGAGCAAAAGAGCTATTAACGAAAGCACTAAAACACCTGTTTTCTTCATCTTCTTTTTATGTTTATCTGTTTTCTATTCTCACTAATGTAGAACCCAACGGCCTGTTGCCTTTGGCAGTCACCTGCACGGCATACACCCCATCGGCAAGCCAAGCCAACGGCACCGTGGCCTCGGTTTGTCCCGCTCCGCCCACGTCGATACTCGCCTCTTTGCGTCCGCCCACCGAATAGACCTTAACGTTCACGACTCCATCACATGGTGAAGCAAATCGCAACCTCAACGCCTTGGAAGGCAACACTTCCACGCTCATACCGCACAAAGGCTCTGCCGACAGCTCGTCTATGCCGTCAAGGCCAAGCAGATAGAGCAGTCCGCGATAGGCGTTTATCTCGCCATAACCATAAAGATTGTTGGGATATTGCAACGCAGTGTCGGGCTGCCGGGAGGTGTGTTGTATTATGCCACGCACATCGTCGGGCGACAGCGTAGGACAGGCTTGCAGCCACAAGGCTATCACCCCCGCCGCCACTGGCGTGGCCATCGAAGTTCCTGTGTTGGAGTTCCAAGCATAGGTGCGGCCGTTGAAGTCGAAGTGAGCCACATCGGAGCCAATGTCGCTGGCCGTCGGGTTGTTGGCTATGTAAAAACTGCTGTACGACGACACGATGTTGTCGCCAGGAGCCATCACGTCGGGCTTTACCGAACCATAAAGTCCGGGACCTACCGACGAGTAGTTGGAGCGCACACCGTCGTTGCGGCCTTGCTGCGAGTAGTCTTTGTACTTGCCCTCGTAGTTGCGGAAACCTGTGCGGTGAATGGTTGAGCCGACGGTCACGATGTCGGGGAAGCATCCGGGTGCAAACACGTTGTGACTTGTTTCCGCTCCGTTCCACGGCGAACCGTCACCACCGTTCAGGAAGGTAAAGTCAGACGAGTGCACCGATAAAGCGGCATCAATGCCTTTGCCCTCAACGGCAACGGCCACCGAAGCCATTTCTGATAGTGGCACACTTCCCTCCACCGTTATGCAGAACATGTTTTCTTCTGCCATGAAAGCCGACCTGTAGCGGCTTACGTCCACTTGGAACAGTGAGTCGCCCACGCTGTTGATGAATGAGAATGTGGTGGTGGTGTCGGGCAGACAGTGGGCAGTGGCTATGCGCAGAGTGTCGGCGACTGCCGCACCATACGACAGAAAAACAAGGTCTGGTTCACCATTGGCCTCAAGCAGCATCGTGGCTGATTGGGAGATGGAGAACATGTAAGTCCCTACCCTCTCCGCATCGGCAGACTTAGCCATGTAGGTATAGTAGCGGGCCTCGTTGCCTGCCGAGGCCACTATTATGCGTCCCGGACCCGTGAGTTGCGACAAGTAGGCGCAGTAGAGACTGTCCTCGCCGTCCATTCCCATACGGTAGCCCTCGCTAAACGAGGCCACACAAGGTTGCCCGAGCTTGGAGGCATGGTCAAAGATATATTTAAAGCCGAGCGCATCGGTGGCTGTGGTATATTTATAGAGGTCTTCTTCGGCTATGAGCGGCAAGTCTTCGCCCACGGCGTTGCTCACGGCACAAATGTCGCTCTCCCACGCAATGCCGCGATAGGCAGTATTAAAGCCGCTGCCTGCCGCTATACCGAGCGTGTGGGTGCCGTGGGTCTGTTCGAGGCCGTCAAACGAACGTTCTACCGCCAGCACGGTTTCTGGTGTGGCATAGTCGCGCCCCACGGGCATAAGGCTTCCAATGGTGTCGGTAGTGAGTTGGTCCCAAAAGGCTCCTATGCGGTAGTGGGTGGCAGTGGAGTCATAGAAAGTAGGATGGGTAAGGTCGAAGCCCACATCCATCACACCCACCACCACACCGCAGCCTGTATAGGCTTGGGGCAGAGACTCTGCGGCATAAGCTCGCGACGCTCCAATGATGGTTGCCGTGGTGTCCATGGTCAGTGCGCACCGCCGGCCGGCTTCTATTCGGCTCACGCATGGCTCACAAGCCAATGGGCGGATGGCCGACAATGGCATGGCCACTATATATATATCACCTTTGTGGTCGAGTATGTGTCCCCCATTGGCCACTATGGCTCTTTCGCCTGGCTCACCGTCGGCACGCACAAAGGCGCAAAGCATGCGCTCCTGGTTTCGTGGCATGTGGCGTACATCATGGGCGGATGCTTCAACGGCGGCTTCGCGCACGAATGGCGACAGCTTCGACAGCACATCGCCGCCGCACACTGAAAGGCACATGGCCACCAGCAGCAACACTACTGAAACTCTATGCAATACGTTTCTCATGCTCTTGAGGCGTGTTCTAAAAATTCCACGCCAGTTTTATTTATTGTTTGTTGGGTCCTGCTCTTTGTGTCTTTTTGTTTTTATTCGGCTTCTTTCTCTTGCTTTTTACATAAGATAGGCTGCGTCTCAGCAATTGAAGTAAACT
>CAVHDN010000024.1:0-13656 GCA_963634315.1 Flexilinea sp.
GAGTCCTTCCACACGGTGTACTTCTCCGGGTAGAGGTCTTTGTTGACTGGAGTGTATGGCTCCTCTATCTCAGCGTGCGTGGCCGACTGGAAGTTCATGTGGAGGTTCTTGGTGAGGTCCCACCTTATGGAGAAGTCACGGTTCCAAAGGAACTGTTCACTGAACGTCAGCGGCAACTGTGCTCCCTCAAGATTGTCCATGTCGCGCTCCTGCAGTTCGTAGTAGTTGCGCAGTATCTCACTGTTGAACGATATGCTCTGCGGCAGATAGTTCAGTCCGAAAGCCTTGGGGAAGTTGAGCCACTTGCTCTTGCCCTTCAACTTCTTGAACGGCTCAAATATTTTGTAAACAGGTGAGTAGGTGTAGTTTAAAGCACCTCTCCACTGGTCTTCGTTCTCAAACACGGTGGTCTCGCCCGAAGAGTGACTGTGGGAGTGACTATAGCTCAACGAGAGGTTGGCGGGGTCGTAGGGCATGGGGTGCCGCTTGGTCTTGATGCCCACACGCACGTTGGACAGCGAGAAGTTGGTGCTCGTCTTCTTCGTCACGGCAATCGACTCTATGGAGTCGCGCTCCTGACTCGATGCGGTGGCATCGAGAGCATCGTCAAGGTTCATGTCGGTGTCGAGCGGGTTATATTTAGGACGCGTCTCCTCCTTGGTCACCGAGTAGTAGAGCGGTGCCGTCACCTTAGCCTTGTCGGGGAAGAATTTGCCAAGCTCAATGTTGGCAGTGAGACTGTAGGTCTTGTAGTCGTCGGTGCTGCGCTGTGACAATCCCTCCTCAAGTCCGCCGAAGCCCTCTGTGACTATCTTGCCCGTCATGTTCACCGTGCCGAGGTCGGACAGTTGCATGTTGAGCGCACCCGATGCAGCCCAGCCACCCTTGTTGTTGAACTCCAGCAGTCGCAGTTCGTTTACCCACACCTCACCCGACTTTGGGGCGCCCGATATGTTGCGCACACCGATGACCATGGTCTTTACCTCCCCTATGGTTGGGTTGCCCATCACGGTTATCTTGTTGTTAGGCTTGTCGGGGTCATACTCCGAGAATTCACGGTTGTATGATGCCGTGCCCACAGCCTTCGCCTTGTTGCGTGCCTTCTTCACGTTGGTGAGCTTCTCTAGAGCTATGTCGAGCATGTTGTCTTCGGTCCACACGGTGCGTTGGTCTTCAGAGGAGTAGCGGTTATATACGCCTTCGGGTGTAAGCTTCAGAGGTATCTCATACTCATAGTAGTTGCTCTTGTAGTCGCTGCCGAGACGGATGAACATGGCCAACTGGTCGCTTTGCAGGTTGGTGGTGTTCTGTGAGAGAGCGTTGGCATGCACAAACATTTGCAGACGCTTGTATTGGCGCAAGTCGAGCGTGATGTTCTTATAGACAGCTTTGGCCTCGTTGCGCGAGAGTTCTTTCACAGTGAGGTTCAACGCCTGCTCGTTGCTCTGCACAAGCTGCGGTTGCGACGGGTCGGTGACGCGGCTGATGCCCGGCGGCAACACATAGTTTACGGGCTTCTTGTCGCCATGCTCCTCAATGTTCACGTTGCTCGCCTCAAGCGTACCACTGTTGGATGCGGCGTTTGTGCTGAGGTTCTGCTCATAGGTGCGCCATTCACCACGCACAAGGTCGAGGTTGGCCAAGCGCAGCACGATGGGCTTCTCGAAGCCAGTGAGGAACATGCGTATGAAGCGCACCGACGTGAGGTCGTTTATGGAGCCTATGCGCTCACGGTTCTTGTCGTTGAGGGGTATGCGAATCTTGTACCAATGCACAGTGGGCTTGGTGCCGTTGCGCAGTGTGCGGCTCGTTTCGCGCATATCCACCACATAGTTGTTGCCTACGTTAGCCTCGGTGAGGTCTTCGGGACGTATGCTCACATGATACTGATAGTAGCGTTCATACTCATTGAGCGTGTAGTCCTGGTTGATGTCCTCCACGTCGGGCGTGGTCTTGTACGACGTGTCGTAGCTCTCATTGTTGTTGTCGTTGTCGGGCGAGTTGCCTTGTGGGTTGTTTATGCGCTTGTAGCGTTCTAGTATGGATGTCTTTTGCTCGTCGAAGTCGGAGCCTCTGAAGTAGTGGTAGTCGTCGTTGGCCGGGTCGGCGGTCCATGCCTTGCGCAAACTGTCGTTGGCCAGTGTCTGTACGAAGCTGTTGAACTGCGCATAGCTCTCGAAGTTCCGCTCCTCCTCGTCGGTGAGTCCGTTGAGACCCACATCCTGCTTCTCGCGCGAACCGGAGGTAGTGGCGAAGGCGTAGGTCTGTGTGGCCTGCACAGGTATCTTGCCCCATTGTGTTGTGGTGAAGCTTCCTGTGCCGTCAACGGGCATGCCACTCTCATAGAACTTCTTGCCGTCGCGGAGCACATCCTCGCTCATTTCGCCAAGGTCTATGTACAAGTCGCCGCCATACGACGAAGCGTCGCCGTTGGCTCTGCTGTAGATGAACGGGTCGAGGAGCCAGAACTCAAGATATTCTATGTTAGCCGCCTCAAAGTCGTTGGTGTCGAGCTTGCGCATCATGCCGCCCCATTTCCCCGCAGGGTTCTGCAGCGAACCGTCGGCGTTGAGGCTTGTGGTGAAGTTGTAGGGACCGCGCTCGTTGGGGTAGTAGGCCAGGTTGAGCATCGACAGTGTGGAAGTGGCTCCGCTGTAGGTGCTCTGGTCGCGGTTGGGATACAGTTCGCTTACATACACCTCGCGCACATAGTGGTTCGACAGTTGTTCGAGGTCACTCTTGATGTGTCCTGGAGTGAGCGAACTGCTGCGATAGGTGAATATAGGGTCGATGTTGTACCAAGCAAACTGTGCTCGGTTGTAGCCGCTGGCGAGTGTGGTCTTGTCGTTGTGTTCGGGGAACATCGACGGTACACTTGACAGCACCCAAGCCTTTGGTTCAGAGATGTCTATGCCATTCTTCGTGTTCTCGAAGTCGTCTATGTATGACGCATTGTCCTGTGTGCCGCTGGCCTGTCCAGCTATGAGCTGAGCGAACTCGCCCGTGAAACTTATCTGCGATGGGGCTGTGAGATGCAGGAACGGTATCTTGTCGAGCAGATTGGTGAGTAGCTGACTCTCCTTCTTCCAGTTGATGTTCAGTCCCCACAGTATGTTGCTCAACGGTTCCGAGCCCATGGCCACCTTCGACGTGAGCGTCTGTTCGTGCAACTTCTGGAACGTACCGCCTATCTGAAAGTCCTTGGAGAAGTCATATTCCCAGTTGAGGCCGAGCATGGTCTTGCGCTGCATGCCATAGTCGGTGTTGCTCTCAAGGCTCACGCTGACCGACGTTCCGGCGTCGATGATGCTCTGGTTGAGTATCCTGACCTCACCGGCCGAGTAATCCACACTATAGTCGCTGCCCTCGGTGAGCACCACACCGCCCGCCGTAACCACTACCGAACCCTGCGGCACGTTGTAGGCTCCGAGCGAGATGACATTGGCCGCCGTGCCACGATACTGTCCCGTGAGGATGAACTTATCCTTCTCCGCCACCTGCTTGGCTGCTGTGCGTGTGGTGTCATACAGTTCGGTGAAAGCGTAGGAAGCGGCCTTATCGGCATCCACGCCTTTCTTTATTAGGTAGTCCTTCAGGTAGGCTCCAAATGGTTCGGCGGCAGGCATAAACACGCGGCCGTTGCTCACGGTGTAGCCTTCTACATAGTCGAAATAGCCGTTGGAGTGGGGCTTGTTGTTATTGTCGAGTCGGTCGGCTCCGAGCACTTGTATTATGGTCTTGTCCTTTACCTGCGATTCGGGTATGTAAGACAGGTAAACGCCAGTGGTGTCGCTCTGATACTTCACGTCGAGACGAAACTTGTTCTTCTCCACGGTGGAGGCTAGATAATATACATTCTTCATCATCAGTCGCCAGTTGGCCATCTGCGGACTGTTGTTGGTGTTCTTCAGCGACTTGACGAAGAGCGCCTCGTTGGTGTTGGTGTTGTCGGAGGCAAACTCACCCACCTGATAGGTCACTCCGTTCAGCGTATATTCGTAGGCCACGGCAAGCACCTGGTCGGTTTGCAGTGTCGATTTGAGTGAGATGTATCCGAGAGCCGTGTTGACGGTATATTCCGACGATGTGAGCAATCTCGCGCTCTGCACCTTCTCGTAGTCTATGCCGCCAGTGAAGTCGCCAATGGCATCTAGCACAGTGTTAGTCTGGTCTATGTTGCGTGCGGCGGTGTAGTCGTGCGTCATGGAGTAGTACTCGCTGTTGGCCGCATTGCGAGGCGACACGTCCAAGCCTCCGCCTCCCCACAATGGGTTGGCTGTGTTGGCACTCTCGCCAAGGTCGGTCAGGGCTATTATGTTGCGCGTGTTCACCGTGTTGCCCGTCTTGTTGGTCACCCACACCTCCACACGTGTTATCTTCACACCAGTGGTCAGGTTGGGCAGTGTTGACATGGCCTTGTCGTAGTTCTTGCGGAAGTAGTGGCCAAGGAAGAAGTGGCGGTTCTCTTCGTAGTTGGCTGCGTCTATCTCAAACGGGGTGAGTTGCGTACCGCCCTTCGACGACACACTCTTTGTGGTGGAGTTCTTCTGCGAGAGCACCGTTTGCAACTTGAGTTTGCCGAACTGCAGGTCAGTGCGCACACCGAAGAGCGAACTGGCTCCCTTTATGAGCGAAGAGTTTGAGGGGAAGGTCACATTGCCAGCCTCCACGAGTTTCACTATCTCGTCCTCCTTGCCCTCATAGCGCAGTTTTATGTTCTTCGTGTCGAAGTCGAATGTGGCGTCGGTGTTGTAGTTGAGGTTCATGTTCACCTTGTCGCCTACCTTGCCGTTGAGGCTGAGGTTTATCTTCTCGTCGAAGTCGAAGGCTGTGGTCTTCCTGTTTCTGATGGGGAGCGACGGGTTGTCAATGTTCTTCATGGTGGCCCCGAGCTTCAGTTCGGCGGTTCCCTGCGTCTTTATGCGCACTCCGCCTGGGCCGAATATCTTCTCTGCAGGGCCGAGTTCAAACTTCATGTCGGAGAATGAGAACTTCTCCTTGCCCTTGCTGGCCACGCTCTCTGCGTTCTTCGTCTTGAAGAAACTCTGCATGGACTTGCGCTCCACCCATTTGGCATACTCTTCGGGTGTCATTATGACGGGCACGTTAAGGTAGGAGTCGCCCATCTTCGAACCTATGCGATAGACATTGAGCGAGTCGTCATACTCCACGTCCTGCTTTACGTTGTCGGGCGTGCGCAGGTCAATGCCGGTGGAGTCGAGGTCGGTGGTGGTGATGGGTGCTGTGCGCTTTATTTTCCATCGAGGGTGCAGCAGTGAGTCGGGAATAGCCTCCTCCTCAGCCTTGAGAGTGGGCTGCGCCTTTGGGGCGGGCTTCTTCTTGGCCGTGTTGTCGTCTTGCGGAGGCATTGCCAGTGCGCAGATGCTCAGCAGCGATATGGTTATGTAGGCTATTCGCTTCATTTATATAAATATGGTGGAGACTATCAATAGAGGTGCTGTATATGCGGTACAGGTGTGCTGAAGGGCTATTTTATCTGTCTTAGAGCCAGCTTTATCACCTCCTCCACAGTGGCATCGGGCTGTTCGCGCAGTATTTGCACCACCACCTTGTGGGTAGGTGCGGGCGAGAAGCCCAGCATGGTGAGAGCGCTCACCGCCTCGTCTTTCACCTTGTTGTTGACGGGAACCTCTATAGTGCCGCCCACAGGCACCTCGTCGGCAATGCCGAGGGCCACAATCTTGTCCTTAAGATCTACTATTATGCGTTGCGCTGTCTTCAGGCCTATGCCCTTCACGGCCTTTATGAGCCGCTCGTTGCCAGTGGATATACTGTCGCAAAGTTCCTTGGGACTGAGTGAGGAGAGCACCATGCGCGCTGTGCCGGGGCCAACGCCCGAGACACTGATGAGCAGCACAAACAGCTCGCGCTCCTTTTTAGAGGCGAAGCCGAACAGCGAGTGTGCGTCCTCGCGTATTGACTCATAGACATAGAGCTTCGCCTCCGCCTTGCCTTGTATGGCGGTGTAGGTGTTGAGCGATATGTTCAGACCGTAGCCCACGCCAGCGGCCTCAATGACAGCCATGGCGGGCGTAAGCTCGGCCAAAGTGCCCTTGATGTATTCAATCATTTTGTTGTGGTTGTTGTGTACACTACTCTAAAAACGCAGCCACTTGCCTTTTTATTGTATTTCCCCTACATTTTGGCTCGTCTTTGTTCAAGGCCTACGTCGCCTCAAGAGGAAAGATGAAAAAAGAAACTGCTTCTTTTGCAGTCGCGCGATGCTCTCGGGAAGGGCCTCGGGGCTTGCAAAAGAAGCAGATATGTAGGTGGGCGCGACTGTCTTGTTCAGTTCACCCACTGTTGTTGTGTCGAAGTGCGTTTACTTCTTGACGACAAACTTCTTGCCGTTCTGGATGTACACGCCCGCTGTCGGGTTTACCACCATGCGACCAGAGAGGTCGTAGATGGGAGCGTTGGCGTTGTCGGCCTTAGCGGTCTTGGCTGTGGCTATGCCGTCCGAGGTTCCCCAAAGGAATGACAGGTAGCCTTGGTGTGCGCAATTATAGTTTTCGTCGTAGTCGTAGCAGTAGATGTACATCTGACCACCGTCCTTAGTGCCAGAGAATGTCGCGTAGCCTGTGGTTGTGTCCAACCAAGCATAGTTGTTGTTTTCATAGATGTCGTAGAAGTATGCTCCACTGTAACCTTGGGTCTGTGAACCGTTGGCTATGGTGATGTTTCCTTCATCGGACACCTTGAACTGGATATTCAAAGGACTTGCAGAAGCATAATCTAACTTCAATGCGTAGTCGTAGTCGTCAGAACCATTATATTTGGTGAGCGTGGTTCTGCCTGAATGATAGGCTGTACCTGTGCTGTCACTTAAGGCAATGCCGCCTTCTACAGTCCACTCCTTTGTTATGGTGGTCTTTGTCAGCACAACTTCAGCACCTTCAGAGATGTAATTGGTTTCGTAATACCAACCGGCGAAGTTATAGAATGATATTTTTCCGTTGTCGGTGAAGTCAGCCACAACGCTTGCTGTTCCTGCAGAGTCGGTAATAGAGGCAAATGTAGCCCATGAAACGTAACCAGGAGCCACGGTGATGGTCTTTTCGTCAAGATTAACCGTGCCAATCAACTGAGAGTCGAAGTTGAGCAGGTTGTAGATGGTGATGGTTCCATCCTCGTTCTTTGTTATTTCCACGTTATACACCTTTGCAGACATGTCTGTGGCGTTTCGCCAGTCTGTGATTTTCTCCGTTCCTGTTGCCTTTACAGAGTAGATACCAACGAGGTCGTCAACAGAGCTAATGGCTGCATGCCCCATTAAGCAGCAGAACGCTGCCACCAATGCGAAAGTAAATCTTTTCATACGCATGATTTTTTAAAACGTTAATTTATATGTTTGTTAAATCTCTCTCTATTCTTTTATGTCGCTCTTGTCTGGTGCTTGCGTGTGCTTACTACCACACACCATAGACAACTGCGTAGTTGGTGAATACGTCTGATGCGATATAGCCAGACAATAACACATATCTTGTGGAGTAGTCGAAATAGGAATAGTCGGAGCCAACATACCAGCCGAAGCTGTCTATGTTTGTACTGCCCACTTTCCAGTTGTATATGCTGCTGCCATAGGAGTCGTAGCCCAGCCAGACATAGTACATAGAGTAGGTGCCGTAGTCTAACGTGGCTATGCCCTCACTGCTCGATGCCACGAGTTCTCCTTTCCATGTTTTGTTATCGTCCGGATCAAATTTTGAGTTCTTTATGGAGAAGTACATCTTGGCGCCACTGCCCAAGAAGTCGGTGAAGTAGAACTTGTTGACACCGTCCAGTTGCCAAAGCTCCGATGTTGTTTTCGGGAGCTTGTCGTTCTCATTGTAGTAGAACGACACGTTGGACTTCAACTGTTTCCACTGTGACACTATCACCGAGCCGTTGAACATGGTCGTTCCGTCTTGCACTGCGTAGTGGTCGGCTTCCGACTCGCCTATGGCCAGTTTGAAGCCATACTCCTTCTTCTCCGTCAAGCCCTTTACACCGATGGTCAAGGTCTGTGTGGAGTCGCCGGCAGCAAACGTAACGCTTTCAGGCACCTGTATGGCTGTAGTGTCTTCGCTCACCACTGTGATGGGCACCACAGTGGCCTTGGTGGCATCATTGCGCGAGATGGTCAGCTCTATGCTCTCGTCTTGTGGTGTGAGTACGAACATCGTGGTGTTGGAACTGTCGAAGTAGGCTCCTACCGCCCCTTCGGCTGTGGGGTTGCCCGGCGCATAGTCATCGTCGTCACTGCACGACGTGAGGGTGAAAGCAAGGCATAGTCCAAAGATGCCTGTCGTATATTTCAGAAAAGAATACTTCTTCATATCTATATCCTTATATAATAATGTTTAATAGTCAGTCTGTGCAGTCACCACGTTTGACGGGTCGGGGTTGAGTATCACGGCCTGATTGTTGTCGCGCTCATAGTCGTAGATGTAGTAGTTCAACCACGGAGCCACATACCCCTTCATGGAGTTGAGCTGGTAGCTTGCGGGATAGTTGGAGTTGTCGTAGTAGCGCTTTATCTGTCTTGCGAGGCGTTTGTTGTCGAAGTATATCAATCCCTCGCCCCACAGTTCCACACGCTTCTGCTGCATCAGTTCGGTTAAGAAAGCCTCCATGGTGGTTGCGCTGCACTTGTAGGTCTTCTTCGTGTAGCGGTAGTTGTTCATGAAGTTCTCCAAAGCCGTCTTGCCTGCCTCAAGGCCGTCGGCGTGGGCTGTCGCCTCGGCGGCTATCAAGAACATCTCCTCCACGCGCATCAGCGGGATGTCGGTGAGCAAGCCTATTTGATAGTTCGACGCGTCGCCGTTGTTTATGCGGAACTTCAGCCCAGTGTAGGCCGGCAGTATCTTCCAGTCCTCATCCTTCATTATGGTGCTGTAGCCCTCGGGCACCTCGTCCTCGCCTGCGTCGATGGGCGCTATCCAAGTCTTCCTGCGCCAGTCGTTTCGGTTTATCTTGTCGAAGAGCGCCTTGTCTATGCCGCGGTAGCTGTTGAAGTATTGTCCCCAAGAGAACACCGACGACTCAGGAGCCATCCAGCAAGTCCACGTGTACCACTGGTAGCTTATCATCTCCTTGCTACGCATTGACGCGGCCCACATCCATGCATGGTTGGCTGTGTTGAAGCCCGTCTTGCTGTCGTGCCACTCCTCTTGTGTCAATGGATAGTATCCGTCGCTGTTTAGTGCCTTGGTAGCATACTCTTCAGCCTTGGCGTAACACTCGTTGGCTGTCGTTATGCCGAGCTTGGCGTAGCCGTCGTCATCGTCCTCGTGGGCCAGCTGTTTGTCCAGGTCTTTGGGGGTTGCCTCGAAGCGCGAAGCCATCTCAAGCCAAAGGCGGGCTTTCAGTCCATACACCACGCTCACGTCGGGCAGCACCTTTGAAGAACCACGGTCGAAGTTTGCCATGTCGGTCTCGGCTGTGTTGAGGTCGTTCAGTATGAAACGATACATGGTGTAGAACGGAGCGCGTGGGTTGTTCTTCGCTTCGTCTTTTGTGGTGTGCTCGTCAACTATAGGAACGGTAAGCCCGCGCACAGTGTCGGCCTTGCTGTCAATGTCAAAGCCCGTCTTCTTGAACTCGAACATGCGCGCCAAGTCCAGATAGGCCATAGCCCTGTAGGTCAGAGCCGCGCCTGCATAGTCCTTATACTTCGAGTCGGCTCCGCCATAGCTGGTCACCACCCTGTTGGCGTTGGCTATCAAGTCGTAGTAGTAGGAGTAGGTGTAGAGCGCAAACGTGGCGAGGTAGGAGCCGTCGGCTATCCAGTAGAGATAGTCGCCCGACGAACCGTCGCTGTCGAGTCCCACCACTGGTACGTCGCCGCCCAAGATGTCTCTTATGACCATCTGGCAGGGATAGCCCCAGTCGTAGGCCACTTGGTCGCCGTTATAGGTGAACTGGTCCACCATCAGTGCGTTCAGTCCGTTGAGCATCAGCTTGCCCGGGTCGCTGGTGGCGTTCACTTGGTCTTCGGTGGCATAGTCGGTGGGGAACTCCTCCTCAATGCAGCTCTGCATCAGTGGGGCTGCAAATATGATGAATGGAAGTATGGCCAGTTTCTTTATCCGCTTGTTCATAGTCGTTACCTTTCGTTTTGTTGGTTAGAACTGAAGTGTTACGCCGCCCGAGATGGTGCGTGTGAATGAGTAGTTCTCTGTGCCGGGCGAACCGGAAGTGCTGGTGCGCGGGTCAAGTCCCTTGCGCTTCGACCACAGATACACATTGTCGGCGGTGGCATAGAAGCGCACCTTGCTCAGGCCTATGCGCGACGTGAGCGACTGCGGCAGGGTGTAGCCCAGGCTTATGTTCTGCAGACTCAGCCAACTGCCGTTGGTCAGGAAGCGGTCGGAGCCTGAGTTGGCATAGGTGTCGCCAAACTGGAAGCGTGGTATGTCGGAGCCTTTGTTGTCGGCCGACCATGCGTTGAGCAAGTCCTTGTGGAAGTTGTAGCCCACGGTGGAACTGGTGGGGCAGGCCATCAGGTTCTGGTAGCCGTAGTCGAACACCTTGCCGCCTATGGAGTAGGAGAAGTTGATGGTGAAGTCGAAGCCCTTCACGTTGAGCGATGTGCCGAAGCCGCCGTAGAGGTCGGGCGTAGGGTCGCCGCAGGCATAGTAGGTGGCCTCGCTGTAGGTGGTGGTAGTGGTGGTCTTGCCGTTCTTGTCTGTCGTGTACCACATCGACTGTCCGTCATCATCTACACCCGCATACTTGGGCAGACGCCAGGTGTATATGGGGAGTCCCTCGCCGTAGAAGCTGTACGACGACGTATAACCATAGTGGCCGTCCAGCACAGAACTTCTGTTCTCGGGGTTGAGTTTCACTATCTTGTTGCGGTAGTGGGTGGCGTTGAGGTTGATGTTCCAGTTGATGTCTTTGGTGCGTATGGGGGTATAGATGAGCGACAGCTCAATGCCCTTGTTCACCATGTCGCCCACGTTCTCATAGCGGCCGTCGTAGCCGTACGACTTGGGGAAATAGACATAGCTGAGCATGTCGGTGGTCTTGCGGTAGAAGTATTCGAGGCTACCGCTCAGCTTGTTGTTGAACAAGGCGAACTCCACACCCACGTTCACGTTGGTGTTGGTCTCCCAGGTGATGTCGGGGTTGCCCTTTCTCGCAATGGTCACACCCACCTCGTCGTTGTCGTTGCGTATCTCATAGAGGTCTCTGTAGAGGTAGTCGTCAATGCCGTCGTTGCCCTGCTGGCCGAACGATAACTTCAGCTTGAGCATGTCGAGCCACGACTTCGAACTTTCCATCCACTTCTCCTTGGTTATTATCCACGCACCGCCAAACGAGTAGAAGTTGCCCCAGCGGTTGGAGGGTGCGAAACGTGAGGATGCGTCGCGGCGGAACGACAGTTGTCCGAAATACTTGCCGTCGTAGTCATACATGCCACGGAAGAAGTAACCCTCGGTGTTGTATTTGCTTTGGCTCGACGTGCCGGAGTTGTCCTTTATGGCTCCGCTCAACTCTTGGTTGCCGTAGTAGGAGAACATGCCTGTGCGCGATGCCGACAGGTCTTCGCTCACCGACTTGTTGTTCTCGTGTCCCAAGAGCAGTGTCATGTTGTGCAGACCGAAGCTCTTGGCGTAGTTTATGAGCTCTTGGAAGTTGACGGCGTAGGAGCGGTAGTGGTACTTGCTCACGTAGCCGTCGGGGTAGGAGGCTGCACTCCATCCATAGAACGGTTGTGTGGTGGAAGTGTAGCGATATTCGTAGTCGCTCACTGTTCCGTTGAGCGTGACCTTCAGTCCGTCGATGAACGTTGGGGTGATGTCGGCGAAGCCTGTCAACTGAAATGAGTTGGCCAACGAGTTGTTGGTCTGTATCTGGTCGTCCTTCAAGGGGTTGGTCTGCTTCTCCACGCACGGGCGCAGGAGCCCTCCGTTGGTGCCGTCGCCATAGTCATACATCTTGCCGTTGCTGTCGGTCATGATGTTGCCCTCGCCATCCCTTATATATAAAGGATAGATGGGAGCCACGCGGCTGGCGGCGTAGAAGATGTTGTAGCCTGAGTAGCTGCCCACCTGGTCGGTGTTGGTGTGCGCGTAGTTCACGTTGCCGCCCACCTTCAGCCAGTCGCTGGCCTTGAGGGTTGCTTTGAGACGTGCGGTGTAGCGTTCCATGCCCGAGCCATAGGCTATGCCCGGTTCGTTTAGGTAGCCCAACGAGGCATACAGCTGCGCCCCATCGTTGCCGCCGTTCACGTTGATGTTATATTCTTCGCGCAGGGTGTGGCGCAACGATTCGTCGAGCCAGTTGTCGGGCGTGATGGTATATTTCTGTCCGTTATACTCCACCACTTTGCCGAGTGTGGCGTTAGGGTTCAGTTTTCCGTTGTCGCCTATGAGATACTGTCCGTCGGGCACGGTGTAGCACATGTAGCCCAGTCCGCCTGAGGAAGCGTCGCTGCTGCCCAAGATGTTGTTGGCGGCCACATGGGCGTTGTAGGCCGATATGCCGTCGGATACCTTCTTGTTGTATATGGCCTTGTACTGCATTTCATAGTATTGTCCCGGGTCGGTTATCATGTCGTAGGTCTCCGAGGCGCGGCTCGTGCTGCCCCATTTGACATCAAGCGTCACCACGGTTCTGCCTTTCTGTGGGCTCTTGGTGGTCACCATTATCACACCGTTGGCACCGCGCGCACCATACATGGCGTTTGAGGCTGCGTCCTTCAGTACGGTGATGGAAGCCACGTCGGCGGGGTTGATGTCGTTCCAAGAGCCGGAGAATGGTGCGCCGTCAACGATGATGAGTGGTGTCTGGTTGGCATTGATGGAACTGATGCCGCGAATGAGGAATGTGGGTGTTGCCGACGGGTCGCCGGAGGTCTTATATACCTGCACGCCGGCCACCTGTCCTTCCAAGGCGTCGGCCACGTTGTTCAATGGGCGTGTGGCAATGGTGTTGGCGTCGATTACGCCGGCCGAACCCGTAAACGACGATTTCTTCTGTTGGCCGTAGGCCACCACGATGACCTCATCGAGCTGTTGGTTCTTCGACACCATCTTTATCTTCATGCCGTGGGCACCCTTTACTGTTTGCGCCTCCATGCCGAGGTAGTTTATCTCTATGGCAGTGCCGCTCTTCACGTTGTCGGGCAAGGAGAAGTTGCCATCCACATCGGTTATGGTGCCAGTCTTGGCACCTTTCACCTTCACTTGTGCGCCAATGACCGGTTCTCCGTTCTCGTCAACCACGCATCCTCCTACAGTATTGGCGTTCTGCGCCGTCATTTGCAGTGAGGCTGCCGCCAACAGTGAAGCTAAAAACACCTTTGTTCTCATATAGTTTCCCGTATTGTTATTATCTCAAAGTACCCATTGTCATGCCCTCGGGAGGCGTGCTCGACACTCTTTTGTGCCAGCGTTTTCAGTATGCCTGTGTTTGTTGTTGTTGCAATTGCAAAGGTAAAATAAAGGCAAATAACATCCAAACAAATTGGAAACAAAATGTAAAAAGGCGTATCAAAACGTTATTTTAAAGGATAGATTACAGACAGATTTTAGTTCGTGTGTTTTGTATTCTCTTACACACCTTGCGAATTTTTAGTCAGTGTGGGTGCATCTCGGAGAGGCGCTCCTACTAGCAAGCCCGATGACTGCGCAGTATAGTAGGTGC
>CAVHDN010000025.1:0-13390 GCA_963634315.1 Flexilinea sp.
TTCATTGTCGCCATTTATAGCAAATGGAGCCGCTGTTTTTGTCGTTATAGGAAGAATAGTTACGAAATGGAAAGGATAAGGCTAAAAAAACATAATGGCGAGTGGCAGTGTGGCATAAAATGCGTATTTTTGTCCGACTAATCAAAAAACAGACAACTATTAACACAACCGACAATGAAAGACAAACTACTTCTCACGGCCTTTGCGCTGTGCATGAGCCTAACGCTGTGTGTGGCACAGCAAAAGGCATGGCAGACTCTGCACTACCCATCAGTAAAGGACTTGGAGCGCACATTTGCCGCTCCGTCAAACGACTATGCCAACCACGTCATCTGGGGTTTGCAAGGCAATGTGACGCACGATGTTATCTGCCGCAACCTCGACTCCATACGCTCACACGGCTTTCGCAACGTGATAATAGAGCCGGGCTATCGCATGCCCAGCAAGTATCTCTCCGAGGGGTACTTCAGCATGGTGGCCGACATACTGGCTGAGGTGAAGGCGCGCGGCATGAAGATGTGGATAATAGACGAGGGCAAATACCCGTCAGGCTTTGCGGGAGGGCTCTTCAGTCAACTGCGTCCCGACCTTAGGATGCAGGCTCTCACGCTCGAGGGCGACAGTGTGAAGGTGGCGTTCCAGACAGGACAGACACGCTGTGTGAACGACTCCACGGGCGCAAAGACAACGCTCAACTCGCTCATGGACTACATGAACCCCGAGGCCACAAAGCAGTTTCTAAGTTGGACCCACGAGGGCTACAAGAAGGTGTTGGGCAAGGAGATGGGGCGCACAGTGCTCGGTTTCCGTGGTGATGAGCCCGACTACGCTCCGCTAGCCTACACTCCAGGGCTGCTCGACACTTTCCGCGTGGCCAAAGGCTATGACCCCAAGCCTTACCTCAAGTCGCTTTTCGGCAATGGGGGAAGCCTTGAGGAACGTCTGTTCCGTGCTGACTACTGGGATGTCTGGTCGAAACTCTTCGCCAACAACTACTTCAAACTTGAGACAGAATGGTGTGAGCGCAACGGAATGGCACACATCACCCACCTTAATAATGACCATCGCATGGAACGTTGCGTTAGGTGCAGCGGTTCGCTGTTCCGCTGTTTGAGGCAGGTGAGCATAACGGGTGTCGATGCCATATGGAACCAAGTGTGGCCCGACACCATCAACGACTTCCCGAAGTTTGCCTCGTCGGTGGCCCATGCTTGGGGCAAACCGAGAGTGTTCAGCGAGTCGTTTGCCGCCTACTTCAACACTCCCAACCTACAACAGGCCAAGTATGTGCTCGACTATCAATATGCCCGAGGAATTAACTTCTTCGAGTTTATGTTCTGGTCGGCCGACACAAACGGTGAGGGTTGGTGGTTGTCGCAGCCAGGCATGAAGGAGCTTAACGACTATGCCAACCGCACGTCCTACCTCCTCTCGCAAGGTAAGCCGGGCGCACGCGTGGCCATGTACTACCCACAATCATCGCTCTGGATGCGCAACGACCAAATAGCTGTGCGCAACCGCAAGATATCACACTTGTTGTTGCGACAGCACTACGACTTCGACTATGTGGATGACGACGCGCTGCAAGAGGGCATGACCATGGGCAACGGATGGATGGAGAACAAGAGCGGCCAACAGTACAACACGCTCATCATACCCTCATGCGACATTCTGCCCGAAGCCACTTGGAACGTGATAAAGGCTTTCAAGGAGCGTGGCGGCAAGGTGTTGGTGTGGGGTTCGCAGCCTTATCTGCTCGCCAAATCGTCTTACAAGGACAGTCAGCCGTTCCCTATGGACAGTCTCGGAGGGGCTTGGGAGTCGCAAGACCTCTTTACCTCAACCGTGGCAGCGGCCATGCCTCGTCAGGAAATAGCCTTTGTCAACGACCAAAAGCCAGAACTGAACACTGCACCGCGCCGTGGTGACGAGCCTAAACATGAGCCTTACGACCAGACGCAGGAACTTGGCTATCATCACCGCACACTGCCTGCGGGCGAAATATACTTCATATTCAACGAGGGGAATCGGCAACAGAAGTTCTATGCTGGGCTTGACAACGTTGGAACGGTGAAGATGTACGACGGATATACGGGCAAGACAACTGCGCTGAAGACTTCCGTAAGGGACAACCGCACGTGGGCGCGTCTGGAGATGAAACCGTGGGAGAGTGTGATGCTCGTGCTGGAGAAGGGCACAAAGACCTATACCACAGCCAACTTCAGCAGCATAAAGGGCAATGGGACTGATGTGGACACGCGTGCCTTGCAGGCAGCCATAGACACCATACAGTCCATGGGCGGCGGTACGCTCCGGCTCACCAAAGGCCGCTATCTCACAGGAGCGCTCTTCTTCCCGCAAGGGGTGAACCTCCATCTGGACAAGGGAGCGACCATCGTTTCTACAGAAAACGAGGCCGATTTCCCCGTCATTGACACTCGTTTCGAGGGCATAGAACAGCCGTGGCGCAGTGCTCTGCTCAACTTCACCGACAACAAGGGCGTGGTAATATCAGGCAAGGGCACGGTTGACGGCAAGGGCGTGGCGTGGAAGACCCACAACTTCTATCCGGCAGGCCGACCGCGACTCATTTGCTTGACGCGGTGCGACGGTGCCCATGTTACTGGCATAAACTTGCGCGACCAAGCTTCGTGGGGACTGCACATATTATATAGTGACAGTGTGGAGATAGACAATCTCAACATTGTGGCGGAGCACACCATACCAAGTTCCGACGGTATAGACATCGACTCTTCAACGCGCATCCATGTGCACGACTGCTACATTGAGGACAATGATGACTGCATATCGCTCAAGGCTGGCAAGGACGACGACGGACGAAGGGTGAACAAGCCCACCACGGACGTGCTTGTGGAACGCTGTCGCTTTGGCTACGGCCACAGTGGAGTGGACTTTGGCAGTGAGGTGACGGGCGGCATAAGTAACGTGTTGGTGCGCAACTGCTACATGGGACGCGGCAACAGCGGCGTGGTGAGGATAAAGTCGCAGCCAAGCCGTGGCGGCTATGTGCGCAACATACACTTCAAGGACATAACCGTGGATGGTGTGGGCACACTGCTCGACATCAACATGGAGTGGCGCATGGTGCCGCCAATAGCTCCGCCTGCGCCGGAGCCTACACGGCTCGATGGCATTGTCTTGGAGAACATACACGGCTCTTGCCTGCACGCTGGACGCATAAAAGGCACGGAGAACAATCCCGTAAGGGGCATAAAATTCATTGGCTGCAAGGTGAAAACTGATGAACCATTGGAGCTTGTGTTCGCCGAAGAGGTGGACTTCTCGGGTATGACATGGGACAAATGACCTGCCCCATGTCGCCTGCTATGCCAAGCAAAAAAGACGTTTTTGCAAGCGAACGTTCACTTGGAGCTATATGAAACAAAGGTTTTAACACTTTCAACGCCGTCTTGCCATTGCAAAACCGCACGACTGGCAATATCCTAATAACCTTAAAACGGTGGGCTTATAGTATATTTTGGTTAATAAACAAGGCATTTTTGCCGCAGTTTGAGGAAATGTGATTAAATTTGCAGCTAAAAATATCATTATAGATGAAGAGAAACTTTGGCTCTTTAGGGCTGCTTATTTCCACAATGCTCCTTTTTGCGTCATGCCTCGGCGACGATGAGGATGACGTGACACTGTATAGCGACGCGGCCTTGACTGAATTCCAGATAACAACAGCCAACATAAGCTACCATACCCCATCTTCAACGGGTGAGGACTCTACGTATGTGACGACTAACACGAGCATGAGCGTGTATATGTTCGACATTGACCAGAGCAAGAACCTTATACAGAACACAGACTCCATGCCTGTTGGCACTGATGCATCAAAGCTTCTCTGCGACTACTCCACCCAAAACAATGGTGTGGCGGTGATAAAGAATGTGGCAAACGATTCTATAAGGTATCTGCTCACGACCGATTCGCTCGACTTCACCCAACCGCGCACTATATATGTCTATTCTTCGGATGGTACATCCATGCGCACCTACACTGTGAAGGTGAACGTGCACAAAGAGAGTGCCGACTCTTTCCATTGGAGCCGGCTGGCCGACAATGCGGATATAGCTGCCCTCAACAATACAAAGGTGTTTAGCCTTGAGGGAAGGGTAGTGCTGCTAGGAAGCGATGGTACGGCCACACACGCATATTCCACCACTGATGGTGGCACTTGGACAAATACGGGTGCGACGCTGGGCTGTGAAGCATCGAACAGTGCAGTCATGAAGGGTGACACCTTATTTATTATAGACGGCAACAGTTTGAAACGCTCCGCCGATGGGACCGTATTCGACCTTGTGGGCGAAGCTAACGGTATGCGTCTCGTGGGAGCCACATCAACCGAGCTTTATGCCTATACCAGCGATAACGAAATGCTGGTGTCGGCCGATGGTGGACATACTTGGACAAAAGACGATATCGACGACGACAAGACATTGTTGCCCACCGAAGACATCGCCTCTTGTAGCATGGCTTTTGCCTATACCGATAGCACCGACTATGCTCTTATGGTCGGCAGTCGTGCCGCTTACGATCAGAGCAGTGATCAAAAGGACAGTCTGTACATGGGCAAGGCTGTGGTGTGGCGCAAGATTGTGGAACGCTCACTGGTGAAGGAGCAAGGCAAGTGGACGCTTCTCTGTCCTGAAAAAAGTAGCGGCTATGCGTTGCCGCGTCTGTCTTCGCTGAATGTGTTTGGATATGACGGCAACATAATGGCGTTTGGCGGTGCTGGCAAAGGCACCTGTGACGCACAACCATACTCGAAGTTTTATATGAGTGCCGACGGAGGCATTACATGGAAAGCCGACAGTCGCTTCAATGTGCCATCGTCGTTCGACAAGACTGCTACTGCCGTGGCGGCCACAGTTGACGACAACGGATACATCTGGCTTATTTGCAGTGGTACGGGCCAAGTGTGGCGCGGACGGCTCAACAAAGTTGGTTGGGAAAAGAAGTGATGGGCTGATGGCAAAAAAGGCTCTCGTTGTCCTATTGGCACTCATGATGTTGACTTCCAGTGACATGGCGGCGCAAACCGAACCTGAATACCGTGCTGAAGTGGGTGTGGGAGCAGGATTGGTGGCCTATCAGGGAGACTTCAACAGTAGTCTTACGCGCGGGATGCAGCCCATGTGGGCGGTTGTGGGCAAATACCGCTTCAACCCACGCACAGCCTTGGCACTCAACATTAGTTGCGGGACTCTGAAAGGGTCGTCAACCAACGTCAAGACGTGGTATCCGGACATCAACACTACGCCGATAAACTTTAGCACTTCGCTTGTTGATGTGGGCGTACGCATAGAATATAACTTCTGGCCCTACGGCACTGGGCGTGAATATCGCGGTGCGAAACGTCTGACTCCTTATGTGGCAATGGGGCTGGGCGGCACTTTCGCAAAGCTGGAAAGCGGGAGCGTGTTTGCAATGAACCTGCCTATAGGCATTGGAGTGAAGTACAAGGTGGCCACAAGGTTGAACTTAGGTGTGGAGTGGGCCTTGCATTTCTCGGGGAGCGACAAGCTGGACGGCATAGCCGACCCTTACGGAATAAAGAGCAGTGGACTGTTTAAGAACACCGACTGTTACAGTACATTGCAAGTGTCGCTGACCTACGACATCATGGCTAAATGCCGAACGTGCCATAACGACAGATTCTAATAAAGTCAAAGAAGAAAGAACGATATGACAGAACAATTGGATATGAAACGCATACCACGACACATTGCCATAATAATGGATGGCAATGGACGGTGGGCAACCGAGCGGGGCAAGGAGCGAAGCTATGGCCATCAGGCTGGCGTTGATGCCGTGCGCCGTATAACTTCGGAATGTACAAGGTTGGGCGTCAAGTATCTGACACTATACACTTTCTCCACAGAAAACTGGAATCGTCCCGCTGATGAGATATCCGCACTGATGGGACTGGTGCTGTCGTCGCTTGAAGACGAGATATTCATGAAGAACAACGTGAGGTTTCGGGTGATAGGCGACAGCGGCAGACTTCCTGAAGACGTACGACAGAAACTGCGTGAGACCGAGGAGCACACCGCCGCCAACAATGCCATGACAATGGTGGTGGCTTTGAGCTACTCATCACGGTGGGAGGTGGTCAAGGCCATGAGGAAAATAGCTGCAGAGGTGAAGGCGGGTACGCTTAATGAGGCAGACATAACGGAAGACTGTATAAGCAAACATCTGGAAACGGCGTTCATGCCCGACCCGGACTTGCTCATAAGGACGGGAGGCGAGTTGCGCATATCCAATTACCTGCTGTGGCAGATAGCTTACTCCGAGCTTTACTTCTGCGACACTTACTGGCCCGACTTCGACGAGACTGAGTTGCGAACGGCCATAGCAAGTTTCCAGAAGCGGCAACGGCGCTTTGGCAAGACCGAGGCGCAGGTGGAGGCCAACAAACAATGAACAACAAACGACAAAACAATAAACACAGGATGCTTTCCATGAATAAGGCGCTTGTAATGGCGGCAATTGCATTGTGCGCAAGCCAACAGACAAAAGCCCAAAACAAGATAGTGAACCCCGACATCTCGTATGCAGGCACTCCCATGACCGTCATCATTGGCGGAATAACATCAAAGGGTGTGGACGGATATGAGGACTATGTGCTCACCGGACTGTCCGGACTGTCTGTGGGGCAGGAGATTACCGTGCCTGGCAGTGCGATAACTGAGGCTGTGAAACGCTATTGGCGCAACGGACTGTTCTCAAAGGTGTCGATAACTGCCGACTCTATCGTTGATTCCAAGATTTACCTGTGCGTGAACCTTGCGCTTAGGCCGCGTGTGAGCACTATCAACTATAATGGTCTCAAGAAGTCGGAACGCGAAGACATGGAGGCTAAGCTCGGCATAATGAAGGGTGGACAGATAACCCCCAACATGATAGACCGCGCAAAGATACTTGCCAAGAAGTATTTCGACGAGAAAGGCTACAAGAACGCAGAGATAGAGATACTGCAAAGAGATGACGCAGGCAATCCGAACCACATCATTCTCGACGTGAACATCGACAAGAAGTCGAAGATGAAGGTGAGGAAAATCTACATAGAAGGCAACCAACAACTGGCTACTGCCAAGATTAAGGGTGGCTTGTTCCGCAAGGGAGCACTCGAAAAGACACATGAGGCGGGAACGCTTGCCTCGTTCCTGAAGTCGAAGAAGTTCACTAATGAGCGCTATGAGCAGGACAAACAGAACCTCATTGACAAATATAACGAGCTGGGCTACCGCGATATGTACATCGTGGACGACAGTGTGTGGACAGTTGATGACAAACATGTGAGTATACGTATTAAGGTTGATGAGGGACAAAAGTACTACATACGCAACATAACTTGGGTGGGCAACACCATCGCATCGACCGACTATCTGAATACAATGCTCCGAATGAAGAAGGGGGACGTGTACAACCAGAAGCAACTCGACAAGCGATTGACCCAAGATGAGGATGCCATAGGAAATTACTATTGGAACAACGGTTACCTTTTCTACAAGTTGGTTCCTACAGAAGTCAACATCGTGGGTGACTCCATCGACCTTGAGATGCGCATCTACGAGGGTACGCAGGCACACATAAGCAATGTGCGCATCTATGGCAATACCAGACTGTACGAAGAGGTGGTGAGGCGCGAGCTGCGCACCAAGCCAGGCGACTTGTTCTCAAAGGACGCACTCATGCGCTCCCAACGTGAAATAGCCTCAATGGGTTTCTTCGACCCTGAAAAGGTAATGCCAGACGTTAAACCTAACGGAGATGACGGCACGGTGGACATTAACTGGGAACTGGAACAGAAGTCTAACGATCAGGTAGAGCTGTCGTTTGGTTGGGGACAGACAGGTATTATAGGCCGTGTGGCACTGAAGCTGAACAACTTCTCCATGCGTAACCTCTTTGGACGCAACAAGATGCATCGTGGAGTGATGCCTATTGGCGACGGTGAACAACTTGCCATAAGTGCGCAGACCAACGCTTCCTACTATCAGTCGTATAGTGTGAGTTACTCTGCGCCGTGGTTTGGCGGCAAACGCCCAAATGCCTTCAGCGTAAGTGCGTTCTACTCGAAGCAGACCGACGTGAACAGTAGCTACTACAACAGCAACTGGATGAACAGCATGTATAGCTACTATAGTGGCTACAGCAACTATAACAACAACTATTACAACAACTACGAGAGCTACCTTGACGATGACAAGTATGTGAAGATGTTCGGTCTCTCAATAGGCTGGGGCAAGCGGCTGCGGTGGCCCGACGACTACTTCCAACTGTCGATGTCGCTTTCTTACACGCGCTACATGTTGCGCGACTGGCAGTACTTCATCATAACCAACGGTAACTGTAACAATGTCAATCTTGGTATTACACTATCGCGTATAAGTACCGACAACCAACTGTTCCCGCGTCGTGGCTCTGAGTTTACGGCATCGGTGACACTCACACCGCCATGGTCAAAGTGGGACCACAAGGACTATGCAAACTTGGCAACCGATGCTTATGCGGCCAACTATCGCGAAGAGCAACAGGAGAAGTACAAGTGGATTGAGTATCACAAGTGGAAGTTCAAGACGCGCACCTATACTGCACTCACGGGAGGCCAGAAATGCTTCGTGTTGATGACGCGTGTGGAGTTTGGACTGCTCGGTTCGTACAACTCATATAAGAAGTCGCCGTTTGAAACATTCTATGTTGGCGGTGACGGCATGAGCGGTTACTCTTCAGGCTACGCACAGGAGACCATCGGACTGCGTGGTTATGAGAATGGTTCGCTCACTCCCTATTCAAGCCCGGGCTACGCCTACGACCGATTCTCGTTGGAGCTGCGCTATCCGTTCATGCTTGGCAACACCACTATATATGGCCTTTCATTCCTCGAAGGCGGCAATGCGTGGTACGACACCAAGAAGTTCAACCCGTTTGACATGAAGCGCTCGGCTGGTTTGGGTGTGCGCATCTACCTGCCAATGGTGGGCCTTATGGGTATCGACTGGGCTTATGGCTTCGACAAGGCTCTCTCCACTGGAACGAAGGGCGGCAGCCAGTTCCACTTCGTGCTGGGTCAGGAGTTCTAAGGCAGTAGAATACGAATTAGCAACTATAATTATATACAATAAGGAGTCAACAATGAAAAGAATACTCTTCACGGTAATGGTGTCCATTTTCGCCTTGTCCATGAGTGCACAGAAGTTCGCTCTGGTCGATATGGACTACATACTCAAGAACATACCCGCCTATGAGCGTGCAAATGAGCAGCTCAGCCAAGTGTCGAAGAAATGGCAGTCGGAGGTTGAAGCACTGTCAACCGAGGCGCAGACCATGTATAAGAACTACCAAAACGAAGTGGTATTCCTTTCTCAGGAACAGAAGAAGGCCAAGCAGGATGCCATAATGGAGAAAGAGAAACAGGCCGCAGAGCTTAAGAAGAAGTATTTTGGTCCAGAAGGTGAACTGTTTAAGAAGCGCACTAGTCTCATGTCGCCTATTCAGGAGGAGATATACAACGCAGTTAAGGACATATCCGACTTGCGCGGCTACCAACTCATACTCGACCGGGCAAGCGATGCGGGCATTATCTTCGCCAGTCCAAAGGTGGACATCAGCGATGAGGTGTTGCAGAAGCTCGGTTATGCCAATTAGTACAAGAACTGCAGACCGACAATAAGGACATCGCTCAGGCACAGCGTTGGTATTGCTAAGCAAGCATAACAGAAAGAAATAATCAATAATAACAATAACAAAAAGAAAAGATGAAAAAGTTACTTTTAATGCTTTTGATGTTTGCCCCTTTGGCAACATTCGCACAGAAATTCGGACATATCAACTCGCAGGATGTCATCCAGGCAATGCCCGAATACGCCACAGCAAAGAACGAAATTGACGCTTTGCAGAAGCAATATGAGGCCGACCTCAAGAGCATGCAGGACGAACTGACTAAGAAGGGCGAGGACTACGAAAAGGCTAAAGCCACTCTGCCCGAGAACATCAAGCAGCGCCGTGAGCAGGAACTGCAGGACATGTACCAGAAGATACAGCAGAGCTATCAGGACAACCAGCAGGCTCTTGCCAAGGCTTCTCAAGAGAAGATGCAGGCCATCACGGCTAAGGTGGTTGAAGCCATCAAGTCGGTGGGCCAGGCTGGCGGCTATGTCTATATAATGGATATGGCAAGCGGTGTGCCTTACATCAGCACTACTCTCAGCACAGACGTTACAGCACAGGTAAAGGCTAAGCTCGGACTTAAATAACAGAAAGCCACTGGCTCCGCTTCCATGCTTTCCCTATGGCGGCATGCGGCACGGAGCCAGTGGCTCTCTTTTTATATGCGGCTGAACCATTGGCCGCAACAATCCTTCAACCATTCTTCCCTTTCACCGATGAAACACCTACTCATACTTTCAGCCATGCTGCTGCCGATGATGTCGGCCGCACAAGAAAGCACACAGCACAATTCGCCCAAACAAAACACCGTTACTGCGCAGGCAACCACGCCTGTAACTTTGGCGTTTGGCTACTTCAGCTACAACGAGGCTCTGCAAAGCATGCCCGAATATGCATCGGTGCAGGCTCAAGTGGCCGAGTTGCGCAAGAAATATGACGCCGAGGCCAAACGTGCCGAGGATGATTTCAACTCCAAATACGAGGACTTCCTTGAGGGACAGCGCGACTTCCCTCCCACGATTCTTAAGAAACGGCAGAGCGAACTGGCCGAATTGATGGCCAAGAACACTGCCTTCCGTCAGGACAGCCAGCGTCTTTTGGCCGAAGCGGAAAGCGAAGCCTATGCCCCGCTACATGCCAAACTGACCGCCATGCTTAAGGTCATTGGCGAGAAAGAGGGCTTTGCGTTTGTCATAAACACCGACAATAACGCTTGCCCTTACATCAACAGTGGACAAGGAAAGGACATAAACCAACTGGTTAAGGACTGTCTGAAATGAACAAAGCTCTCGCTTCGGCCCCTGGCCCAATAGGCGTGTTCGACTCAGGCTATGGCGGACTGACCATCCTCCACGGCATACGCCAGTTGCTGCCACAGTATGACTATCTCTATCTTGGCGACAATGCCCGTGCCCCATATGGTGCACGTTCGTTTGACGTGGTGTATGAGTTCACGCGCCAAGCTGTGGTGAGTTTGTTTGAGCGTGGGTGCCATTTGGTCATTCTTGGTTGCAACACAGCCTCGGCCAAGGCTCTGCGCACCATTCAACAGAACGACCTTCCGCTCATAGACCCCACACGCCGCGTTTTGGGCATCATACGTCCCACGGCCGAAGTGATAGGGTCGCTGACTAAGACACGGCATGTGGGCGTGTTGGCCACAGAGGGAACGATAAAGAGCGAGAGCTACAATCTAGAGATAAACAAGCTCTTTCCCGACATAAAGGTTTCGGGTGTGGCTTGTCCGTTTTGGGTGCCTTTGGTGGAGTATAACGAGGCTGACAGTCCTGGTGCCGACTATTTCGTGAAGAAGCGCATAGACCAGCTAATGATGAAAGACAGTCTTATAGATGCCATCATACTTGGTTGCACCCACTATCCGCTACTTATGCCAAAGATACTCAAGTATGTAAACCCGGGCATACGCATTGTGCCGCAAGGGGAGTATGTGGCTGAAAGCCTGAGAAAGTACTTTGTTCGCCACCATGAGATGGAAGCCAAGTGTTCGCGCGGAGGTCACGTGCACTATCTTACCACTGAAAATCCCGACCGCTTCCGTGAGTCGGCGCGCATCTTCATGCACGAGCACGTGGATGTGGAGAACATTACGCTTGCCTGAAAAAAAACGCTTTCTTATGAGCCAAGCAAGCGCTTGGCGAAATACCGTACAGGATACCATACCGACACGAAGCCCACGGCAATTACTGTGAAGAATATCACCACAATGTCGTCGGTATGCACGCTCACGGGATAGGCATCCACTACGAACGAGCCGCTTGTGCGCCCCAAGCCCACTATGCCGAACTGTTGCTGCAGCCAGCACAGCAAAAGGCCGACGGCAATGCCGCCCACTGCTCCGATGGCCGATATCATGCGTCCTTCGAAAAGGAATATCCGTGTTATTGTCTTGTCGCTTGCTCCAAGGTTACGCAGAGTCACCACATCGTTTTTCTTGTCTATGATGAGCATGGAGAGACTGCCTATGATGTTGAAACAAGCCACCACCAAAATGAACGTTAGGAAAATGTAGGCCATGAGTTTTTCTATCTTCATTATCCTGAACGTGTCCTCCTGCTGTTCAAAGCGGTCGCGCACGTCGTACTTTGTTCCGGCCATTTCCTTTATCTCTTGCTTCACCTTGTCGAAGTCGCAGCCCGGCTTTAGCCTCAACTCAAGCGATGACACAAGGCCCTGGCAGTCGAACAGCCGTCGTGCGAAGGCTATGTCGGTTATGATATAGTTCTTGTCATACTTGGCTTGCTTCACGTTGAACAGCACACCAGGTGAGTACAGTTCGTCTTCCACGAACCCCTCTGTCGGGTTAGTCATGTCCAGTTGCCCCTCGCGCTTGGGTGCATAAATCTTCAGCGGCTGCTGATAGCAAAGCCCTGTGCCTAACGTCTCGGCAAGTCTTATGCCGAGTATGCCGTAGCTCATGTCGGCGGCGTGCAACTCAAACGTACCGTCACCCACGAGAATGTCGCCTATGTGCGTCAGACTGTCGAAGTTGTCCTCCACGCCTTTCACCTTCACCATGGCCTGTCTTTCACCATACACAGCCAAGGCTTGGTCTTCCACAGTCTCGGTGGCGACGGCCACCTCGTCCAGACTTTTCATCTTGGTCAGTGCGGGGTCGTCGGCGGGAGCGGTCTTGCCTTCCACGGGAGTAACCTTCAATTGTGGGTCAAACGAGGTGAAGAACGAAGCCACCATGTCATGGAACCCGTTGAACACGCTCAGCGTCACCACCAAGGCCATTGTGGCCACGGCCACTCCCACCGCGCTTATCGCACTGATGATGTTGATGGCGTGCGTGCTCTTCTTTGAGAACAAGTAGCATCGCGCTATGTAAAAAGGGAAGTTCATCTCTTCTTCAAAAGTTCGTCAATGTGCTCGATGTAGTCCAGAGAGTCGTCAATGAAGAAGCGTAGCTCTGGTATGATGCGCAGTTGATGGCGCACGCGAGTGCCCAACTCGTAGCGTATGGTCTTCTCGTTTGCCGATATGTTCTTTATTATTTCCTCGCCCTTGTCGCTTGGGAAAATGCTCAGATAGGCCGTGCAGATGCTCAGGTCGGGCGATATCCGTGTGCGCGTCACGCTCACCATTACCCCGTGGGTGGCTCTTGTCTGTTGTTGAAATATGAGGCTCAGTTCCTTTTGCAGTAGCCGGGCTATTCTGTTCG
>CAVHDN010000026.1:0-13205 GCA_963634315.1 Flexilinea sp.
CTTTAAAACAGAAGGTTTCGAAGATTTTAAGCGCATTTAAGGAAAAGTTATTACAGTCCTGCACAAAATTCACTGAGGAAAAACTTGCAATGTTCTAAATATAGCATTAGCTTTGCAACCGATAAACTTAAATAAACAATTTATAGCTCATTATCATGCAACAAATATTTAAAGTTACGAACGTGGGTGCAATAGAGCAAATTACATCAAAAAAAGACGGCTCAACAACGAGCAAACGCACCATCACGTTGAAGGAGATAGGCAACGAGTCTTAAAAACGGGTATGTTGTCATCGCCTCCAGAGGATGTCGTCAGCACATGCCCGTTGTGTTTTTGCGCCTATCGTCCCTTGGCCATATAGTTCTTGTTGGAGCGTATTGTAACGCTGCTGCCGCTCTTGGTGAACGTCAGTTCGCTCATGTTTATGGCGTGGCTGCTGTGGTTGAAGATGAGCGCTGGGTCGAACGGCTGTCCGTTTATGCGGCACTCAAAGTGCAAGTGCTCGGTTGTGGCCCGTCCGGTGCGCCCCGTGAGGGCTATCTTCTGTCCCGCCTTCACACGGTCGCCCTCCTTCACGAGGTTCTTTGAGTTGTGGCTGTAAATGGTTTCAAGGCCGTTGTCGTGCTTTATCTTGATGTAGTTGCCATAGGCGTAATAGACCTGCGACATTACCACCACCCCGTCAAAGGCCGCGAAGATGTCGTCGTTGGGCTTGGTCTTTATGTCCACTCCCGTGTGCTTTCGCCCGCCACGCCGTCCGTAGGCACTTATCACCCTGCTGTCGCGCAGAGGGTAGCACCAGTCGGCGGGGTTGATGTCGGCAAGGTTCAGCACATACTTGCTGCCGTTGGCAAAGGGTTTTGCCGCATCGCCGCTTTTCCCCTTCTTGTCCTCGTTTATGACCGCCATGTCAACGTTGGCCCCAGCCTTTTTGCAGAGTATGGTCTGGCGGAGCAGTCGGTGGCTCGACACGTTGAGCACCATCTCGGGGTTGATGCGTCCGCCGTTGACCATCAAGGCCACAAGGCAGAAAGCACGGCTCCCCTCACCGCCCACAATGGCTAGGGTCTGACCCGCCTTGACCCGCTCGCCCACGTTCACGAGGTTCTGTGCGTTGCGCCAATACACGGTTTCAAGGCCGTTGTCGTGACGCACCACAATGACATTGCCCATGGTGCTGTGGTGGCGCGACAGGCGTACGGTGCCGGCAAACATGGCCTTCACGGCGTCGCCCTTAGTCGTGGTTATCTCTATGGCATAGTCCTTTATGACGTGAGCCTTGCCCACGGGGAGCGGAAACGAGTAGTCGTCCTTGCGCAGTGAGGCGAAATCTACGGTGAAGGCGTTCGACTTGCTGAACAGTCCGGGTGTCTCTATGCTTATCTGCTGGCGCTCGAGTGGCGTGAAGTCGTCTTTTGCTGCAAGCGGCAGAGCAGTCACAAAGGCCGCGATGGTCAACAGACGCTTTATGCTGATTGTTTTCAGGTTCATCATGCTTGTTGGTTTTAGTGTGAAAGATAGGCCTATGGTGAGTGTTATGCGTCGAGCATTATTCCGGTGAACATCCGTCCGGAGTGGGTTCCCATGCGGCGTGCGGAGAAGTACTTGTCGGCATTGGCGTAGGTGCATTCGTCCGATGTATGAAGGCGGTCGGCTTGCAGCCCGGCTTCCAGAAGTTGCCGACGGCAACATTCCTTGAGGTCTATGTGCCACTTCTCCTCTCTCCGGCTTATGCTCTCCATGAGGAACCCAGCTGCCGCAAACTCGTCATATACCTCTTGGCCCACCTCGAAATGGTCTATGGATATGCCTGGGCCAACCACTGCGCACAGCTCCGAGGACTTTGTACCGTAGGCCACGCCCATGGTAGCTATGGCTTTCTGCACTATCCGCGCCACCGTTCCGCGCCATCCCGAGTGGACAGCGCATAGGGCGCGGTGCACAGGGTCGTAGAGCAGTATGGGGATGCAGTCGGCCGTTGACACGCCGATGCATACTTTAGGCACGTTGGTCATTAAGGCATCGACTCCGTCGAGCAGCATGGTCTTCACCTCATCGGGCAGGGCGAAAAACTCCTCGGCTATCTGCCGTGTCTCTATGCCGTGTCTTTGGTGGGCCATGACGAGCCTGCCGCAGTCTGTTCCGAGCACTTCGCACAATGCAGCGCGGTTGTCGGCCACAGCCTCAGGAGAATCGCCACAGTAGGGGTTGATGTTGAACTCCCCATAGTTGCCTGTGCTGAAGCCTCCGTGGCGAGTGGTGGTGAACGCCGTGACGCCAGGGCCCAGACTATAACGCGTCAGTTCGGGAGTGCTACTCATCGGTCTCCTCCTCATAGTCGAAGTCTTCGAGTTCGTCTATATCATCCACATCAACATACTCTATGTCCTCATCCTCACCCTCAGCTTTCATCTCAGCATTGAATCGGCTCATGTCCTTGTCGCGGTGCACCAGCGTGTCTTCGGCCGTGATGCCCTGCAGTTTGTTGCTCTCGTTGTTCAGCTCTCGCCAAAGCACGTCCTTGAGCTCGTCAAGTCCCTTGTTGGCCACAGCCGAGATGAACACCACGGGCAGGTCTTGGGGCAGGGTCTCCTTGAGCATCTCCACCAGCTCGTCGTCCAAGAGGTCGGTCTTGGTCACAGCCAGCACACGATGCTTGGAGAGCATCTCGGGGTTGAAGTTGCCCAGTTCGCGGAGCAGTATCTCATATTCTCGCTTTATGTTGTCGGTGTCGCCCTGCACCATGAACAGCAACAGTGAGTTGCGCTCAATGTGGCGCAGGAAGCGCAGTCCCAGTCCGCGTCCCTCGCTCGCGCCCTCTATTATGCCCGGGATGTCGGCCATGACAAACGACTGTCGGTCGCGGTATTCCACTATGCCGAGCGACGGTTCGAGAGTGGTGAAGGGATAGTTGGCTATCTTCGGCCGTGCGCTGGACAGTGTGGAGAGCAGCGTTGACTTTCCCGCGTTGGGGAAGCCCACGAGTCCCACATCGGCCAGAAGCTTCAGCTCGAGTATCACCGTAAGCTCCTGCATGGGCTCTCCCGGCTGGGCAAAGCGCGGAGCCTGGTTGGTGGCGCTGCGGAACTGGAAGTTGCCCAGTCCGCCTCTGCCGCCCTTGAGCAGGAGTATCTCCTGTCCGTCGTAGGTCACGTCGCAGATATACTTGCCCGTCTCGGCGTTATAGACCACCGTTCCGCAAGGCACGTCAATATATACATCCTTGCCGTCGGTGCCGTGGCACTTGTCGCGACCGCCGTTGCCTCCGTGCTCAGCAAACACGTGGCGCTCATATTTCAGGTGAAGCAGAGTCCAGAAGTTGTGGTTGCCGCGCAGATACACGCTGCCTCCCTTGCCGCCGTCTCCGCCGTCAGGACCGCCGTTGGGCTGATATTTGGCGTGGCGCAGGTGCATGGAGCCTCGCCCGCCCTTGCCGGAGCGGCAGTAAATCTTCACGTAGTCCACAAAGTTCGTTTCTGGCATGTGTCTGTTGGGATTTAAGTGCGTGGCCCGCTAAAGAAAGAATGCCACGCCGATTGTTTGTTGTTTGCCGACTGTCAGAGGCTCTCTATCACGCCGCAGATGCCGCTGAATATCCGGTCAAGTTCTCCGAGACCGTTTATGTGGTTGTGTATCCCCTCCTTCTCGTACCACTCTATGAGCGGTGCGGTCTGGTTGTGGTAAACGTCAAGCCGGCGCTTGATGGTCTCCTCGTTGTCGTCGGAGCGTCCGCTTTCCTTCCCGCGCTTAATGAGTCGCTTCATCAGCTCGTCCTCGGGCACGTCAAGCTCTATCATGGCGGCTATCTTGTGGCCACGCTCGTTGAGCATCTTCTTCAAAGCCTCTGCTTGCGGTATGGTGCGTGGAAAACCGTCGAAGATGACGCCCTTGTGGTCTTTGCCAAAGCTGTCATAGACGCTGGCGAGGATGTTCACCATCAGATCGTCGGGTATGAGTTGTCCGTTGTCGATGTAGCCCTTGGCTGTCTTTCCAAGCTCCGTTTCGTTCTTTATCTCGTTGCGCAGCACGTCGCCAGTGGATATGTGGCCGAGTCCGTACTTCTCAATCAGCAAGTCGCTCTGTGTGCCTTTTCCTGAACCGGGCGCACCGAAAATAACGATATTCTTCATCTTTTCTTTTACCTTAATGTTTATGTTTTGTTGTCCTTTGTCCTTTATCCTTTTGTCCCCTTGTCTGTTTGAACTACCCCTCAAAAACTTCCCTATTGTGAGAGGCAGGCATGGCCGTCTGTCGCAACCAGCGCCGTTACATCCCGTAAAAGGCACAGTTGCGCTTCCTGAAAGGCATGTTCACGAGTCCTTTAGGCTATGTTTGCGAGTCGGCTCTCTGCTTGTAAAACAGGAAACTTACAACATGGTGAGTGTGTGGGGCGGGGAGCATTGTCGCCTGCTGCCCTTGCTCTTTAGCGCTTTTCGGGCACCAAGGTGTAGATGTCTTTCAGCTGTCGGCCCTGTCCGTCGTAGTCGAGTCCGTAGCCCACGATGAAGTCATTGGGAATGCGGAAGGCCACATAGTCGATGTCCAAGGGCACTTCCAGGCGCTCGGGCTTCTGCAGCAGAGTGCATATGTGTACCGACTTGGGATTGCGTGTGCCGAGGGTTTCGACCATTCGCTTGATGGTCAGGCCGCTTTCCACTATGTCTTCCACGATTATCACCGTGCGGTTGGTGAGGTCTTCGTTTATGCCTATCACCTCCTTGACCTTGCCGGTGGAGGTGGTGCCTTGGTATGAGGCCAACTTCACAAACGAAATTTCGCAGGGAATGTCTATCTCGCGCATCAAGTCGGCGGCAAAGATAAACGAGCCGTTCAGCACTGCGAGGAGCAGAGGATTGCACCCTTCCATGTCCTTGCTAATCTTTTGGGCAAGGTCTTTCACACGGTCCTTAATCTCTTGCTCGGGTATTGATGTCTCGAAAGTCTTGTCTTTTATTCTTACTGTAGCCATGTCTTTTTGGACTATTTTGTGGCAAAATTACATAAAATCCGTCAATTCATAGTCATTGGTTTACATTAATTTTGTATTTTTGCGCTATGAAGATTTTCACAAGTGCCCAAATACATGAGCTTGACTCATACACCATCAAGCATGAATCCATAGCTTCGATAGACCTGATGGAGCGGGCTGCTAAGGCTCTGACCCACGCCATCGCCAGTGAGTGGGGCGGCGACAGTCCGATAGTGGTGTTTGCCGGTCCGGGCAACAACGGCGGCGATGCCCTTGCCGTGGCTCGTCTGTTGGCGGAACAGGGCTATTCGGTGTCAGTATATTTGTTCAACATAACCGGTCACTTGTCGGTGGACTGCGAGCAGAACAGGCAGCGTCTGAGGGAGAGCAAGCGCGTGAAGGAGCTTGTTGAGGTGACCCAGGAGTTTGACCCTCCCACTTTGTCCGACGAGACGGTAGTGATTGACGGCCTCTTCGGTTCTGGGCTCAACAAGCCCTTGGCAGGTGGCTTCGCTTCGCTGGTGAGATACATCAACAGCTCGCCCGCCAAGGTGGTGAGCATCGATGTGCCGTCTGGGCTTATGGCCGAAGACAACTCGCTTAACGTGCGGGCCAACATCATCAGGGCCTCTCTCACACTGACCATCCAGCAGCCAAAACTCTCCTTCTTCTTTGCCGAGAACCAGCAGTTCTTGGGACGGCTCAAGGTGCTCGACATCAGGATAAGCCGAGAGGGCATGGCGGGCATGGATGCGCAGTATGCTGTGGTGGAGGAACACACCATCCGTCACTTGCTGCAGCCTCGAAACCCGTTTGCCCACAAGGGCAACATGGGCAATGCCCTGCTCATAGCCGGCAGCTACGGCATGGCTGGAGCAGCCATACTGGCCGCCAAGGCGTGCCTGAGGGCTGGAGTGGGCAAGGTGACGGTGCACGCTCCGAAGTGCAACAACGTGATTATGCAGGTGGCGGTGCCCGAGGCTGTGGTGCAGCTCGACAAGGAGGAGACCACGTTCTCGGAGCCTGTCGATACTGAGGATTTCGACGCGCTCGGCATTGGTCCGGGCATAGGGCAGACGGAAAACACAGCCATAGCCATGATAGCGCAGCTTAGGCGGACGCAATGTCCCATCGTGGCCGACGCCGATGCGTTGAACGTGCTGGCCAACCACCGTGCTTGGCTGCAGCAACTGCCGCAAGGGCTGATAATGACACCGCATCCTAAGGAGTTCGACCGCATGGCGGGACGCAGTACCGACAGCTTCGAGCGTTTGTCAAAGGCCATCGACATGGCGAAGCGTCAACAGCTGTACATTATATTAAAAGGACACTATTCGGCACTGTGCCTCCCCGATGGTCATGTGCTGTTCAACTCGACAGGCAATGCGGGCATGGCCACGGCTGGCAGCGGCGATGTGCTCACAGGCGTGATAACCGCGCTGCTCGCAAGGGGACTTCAGCAGCGTGAGGCTTGTCTGCTTGGCATGTATCTGCATGGACTTGCCGGTGACCTTGCAGCCAAGGCATTGGGCGAGGAGAGCATGGTGGCAAGCGACATAATAGCTTTTTTGCCCAAGGCCTTCATGACATTGAACGATTAACCACACAAAAAGAATAAATGCGAAAGAGCAAACTATTGACGGCGGCACTGCTGCTTTGTGCGGCTGTGGCTACCGCCCAATCGGAGATAGCACCCTACTTGCCCGGCGTGACGCAGGAGGGCGCAGTCTATTTCTTGCCTAAAACGGCCCTGCGCTTCACGGTGCAAGTGGAGAAGACGACATATAGTCCGGGACAGTTCTGCATGTATGCGACCCGCTACTTGCGGCTCAACGATGTGCAACAGGAGGCTTCGGTGGCCTACCGTGTGACAAATGTGACGATAACGGCCTTTGGTGTGGCCGACAATAAGCGTGTTTATGCGGTGAAGTTCAATCCGAAGAGTGTGGCGGCTAACGTCTCTTTGGCCGAGGACGGACGACTCTTGGCCATAAACACTACCAACAAGGATGTTGACACAACGCCCTCGAAGTTTGTGGCAAGTCCGAAACCGAAGCGCGAAGACCCACGCAAATACCTCAGTGCCGACATCCTGGCGGCTGGAAGTACGGCGAAGATGGCTGAACTGACGGCACAGGATATCTACGAGATAAGGGACAGCAGGAACCAGCTCAACCGTGGGGAGGCTGACTTCATGCCTAAGGATGGGCAGCAGTTGCGCATCATGCTTGACAACTTGGACAAGCAGGAGCGCGAAATGACCTTGTTGTTTACAGGAGCTGTAGAGAAGGATACCACCGAACACACGTTTGTTGTTTGCCCTGAGGGCGAAATCAACAAGCAGGTGCTCTTCCGCTTGTCGCAGAAGTTGGGCTTTGTTGATAAGGATGACCTCTCGGGCGCACCGTTCTATCTCACTGTGGAGGACTTGCACAGCATTCCCACCACACCATCCGACGCTGTAGCACCCAAGAAAAAGAAAGAGACGGAGAGCGGCATATATGTTAATGTGCCGGGGAAGGCAAAGGCAAGTGTGACCAATGGAGGTAAGACTGTGGCCAGTGTAGAGTTCAACGCCGGACAATTCGGGAAGGTGGAACTGCTTAGTGGTGAGCTGTTCAACAAGCGGAGCACCACGCGTCTCACGCTAAGCCCAATCACGGGTGCCGTGGATAGGCTCGATGCCGAAATGCCGAAATAAAAGAGACAAACTCGATAGGCACACGGCGTGGATTTCTTTTTAAGCACGCCTGATGTTATGCAATGGACTGATAGGGTTAGGCAGGTCAAGATTGTTCTTTTGGTGGTGGCCGTGGTGATAGCGGTGGCCTCGTTGCTGGTGTCTCACTTCCTTGTGCGTGACCTTTCCAAGGAGGAGAGGAACAACACGGAGGTGTGGGCGCAGGCTCTTCGTGCGCTTAGCTCGGCCGACGAAAACACCGACTTGTCGCTTGTGCTGAAAGTCATTCAAGGTAACAACACCATTCCTGTGATTGTCCTTGACGCGGAAAACAATGTGATGGACTACCGGAACATAAGGATAAGCGCAAAAAACGAGGCTGACTCCATGGCCTATGTGGCGCGTCTAGCCAACAACTTGCGGCGTTCTGGTAACTTCATAAGAGTGGAGCCTGTTGACTCTGCAGCTTCCAACGACTACCAAATAGTGTGCTTCGACGATTCTCTCATGCTCAAGCGCCTCGCTTTCTACCCTTACATACAACTCACGGTGGTACTCATCTTCGTTGTAGTGGCCATCTTTGCACTTCTCACTTCCAAACGTGCTGAGCAAAACCGTGTGTGGGTGGGACTGTCCAAGGAGACTGCACACCAGTTGGGAACGCCCATTTCAAGTCTTATGGCGTGGACGGAGATACTCAAGGAGTCTTATCCCAACGACACGCTCATACCCGAAATGGAGACCGACGTGAAGCGGCTGCAGCTCATTGCCGACCGCTTCTCCAAGATTGGCTCACTGCCAGAGCCGATAGAGACGAGTCTTAACGATGTGACTGACCACGTGATAGACTATATGGACCGGCGCACTTCCAAGTCGATAGTGCTGACCAAGCGCATACCCGACAATGATATAGTGGTGAAGATTTGTCCGCAACTGTTTGAGTGGGTGATAGAAAACCTTTGCAAGAATGCTGTTGACGCTATGGGCGGAGCCAATGGTTCAATAGAGATAGCTGTGTCGGAGCAGCGCGGCATGGCTGTTGTGGAGGTGAAGGACACGGGTAAGGGCATCCGCAAAAAGGACATCGGCAATGTGTTTCGTCCTGGCTTCACCACCAAGAAACGTGGCTGGGGCCTGGGCTTGTCGCTTGCCAAACGCATAATAGAGGACTATCACCACGGACGTATTTTCGTGAAATGCTCCGAACTTGGGGTAGGCACAACGTTCAGGATAGAACTGAAAATATAAAGTTCAAAAGGATATCACGTCAAACACGGATATTTGCAGGTGACCCCTATATCTGCCACCATTTCTTTTTTCTCTTGCTTTCAGCAGGCTCGTCACCATAGTGTAGTCCGTGTCCGCTTTCCGCCTCGGCCATAAGGTCGGCCCATGTGCGCCGCTCGCTCACCATGCGGTATATCGTGCCCCAGTCGGGCAGACCGCCAATGTTGCGGTCGTCTATGAAGAGGTCGGCCTTGAGCTTGCGGCTGAAGTGCTGGTTGTTGTTGGATGTCTCTTCGGGATAGTCGCGGTTTACGGCCCAGAACTCCACGCCCCTTTGTCTGCACCATTCCACAGCCTCGTCGAGCAGCTTGCCCTCACGCACGCTCCAAAGTATCAGTCTGTGGTGGTCTCTGGCAAGCATCCTTAGCGTCTCTGTGGCGAAAGGAAGCTCCTCGCCTATCTCGGGGTAACGGTGTTTTACTATGGTTCCGTCGAAATCTACAGCTATGACCATGTTTTATTTCTCTGTTTCTTGTTTTTTTACTTTCTATTGCGGCGTAGCTACTTAAAACCCACCTTGTCGCAATCTTTGTTTAGGAAAAAGGGGAATACAAAACAACATTGCGCCGTTTACATATTCCCCTAATCTGTAGCATATAATCTATGTAGGTTGGATGTGGGTCGTGGACTCAAATCCCTATACTCTCATCCCTCATTCCCACAAAGGCCCTACTTCTTTATTGACATGTCGTCTGACTTGCCGTAGTGGCTGTTGGCATAGTTGCCGTAACTGCCATACTTGCCATAGCCGCCGAAGCGTCCATACTTGCCGTAGCCGTAGTAGTAGCCATACTTCTTCTTCGACATGTCAACGCCATTGAGCACTATGCACATGTTGTTGAGCTTCTTCTCGGTGTTTATGGTGTTTACAAGTTCGAAGCAGCTCTTCGGAGTGTAGTCGGCGCGGCACACATACACCGACACGTCGGCATACTTGCCTATCTGGATGGTGTCGCTCACCAGAGCGATTGGGGCCGTGTCCATGATAATGTAGTCGTACTCTTTGCGAAGCTCATCTATGATGGTCTTGAGCGTGTCGCGGGCCAACAGTTCGGTGGGGTTGGGAGGCGTAGGTCCTGCAAGCATGAGGTCGAGGTTGTCGTTCACGCCCGAACCTTGTGTCTGGCTCCTTATCTGTTCCGGTGTCACGGTGCCCTTGGCGAGCAGGTTGGTTATGCCCGAGTTGCGGTCATGCACAGCGAAGAGCTTGCCCAATGCCGGTTTGCGGATGTCAAGTCCCATCAGCAGCACCTTCTTGCCAAGTAAGGCGAAGCTCACTGCAAGGTTGGCGGCGTTGAACGTCTTGCCCTCGCCCGATGTTGACGAAGTGAAGAGTATGGTTTTCTGTCCTTCCTTCAGCATGAACTGAATGTTGGTGCGCATGGAGCGGAATATCTCGTCGATTTGTTCGTTCTTGTTCTCGTGCACCACAATGCCAGCTGCCGTCTTGGCTGTCTCGCTCGCCACGGCCACATCGGCCACGATGGGCAGTGAGGTGAGCTTGGCCACATCGTCGTGGCCCTCAATCTTGTAGCGCATGAGCTGCATGAGGTAGAGTATGGCAAACGGCAGACCCAAGCCAAACACCAGGGCCATCAGCATTATGACAGAGCCTTTGGGACTTACCTTGCCCTCAAAGGCCGGCTCGTCGATAAGCTTTCCCTTGTCGGCTGTGGCTGCAAGCGATATGGAGTTCTCCTCGCGCTTCTGCAGCAACATGAGATACAAGCCCGACTTCACCTCCTGCTGGCGACCTATCTGTGTGAGTATGCGCTCCTGCTCCGGAGTGTTGGCCACCTTAGTCTGATACTTGCTGTACTGCGACTCTATGCCTTGCCTCTCTATATCCTTGCCACGGCGAGCCTGTGCGAGGGCTGTGCGTATGCTGCTCTGTAGGTCGTCGAGAGTAGCCGTGAGGGTTTGCACTTGCGGTGATATCTCCGAAGCCGCGCGAAGCAGACGGTTGCGGTTGAGCACGTTTTGGTTGAACGTGTTGATGAGACTGGTGGATGCTGGGTCTTGCAGTCCCACATTGGAAGGTATGACCTGATACTTGTTTTTCGGGTCATCGATGTACTCGCGCAGATAGTCGAGCAACTTTATCTGCGAGTTCACTTCCGACAGCTTCGTGCTATACTGACTGGCCTGCGCCAAAGTCTCCGTAGCGTCGAGCTTGAGCTGAGTCACGTTGTTGCGGCGCTTGTAGCTCTCAAGCTCACTCTCGGTCATGCCTAGTTCGGCGTTGATTTTCTCCAGTCGTCCGTTTATGAACTTCTCAGTCTTCTCCGCTATCTCGTTCTTGTCAGCGTTAGCCTGTTTGTTGTAGCATATTGTGAGTTGCTTGAGAAAGTCCTCGCAACGTTCGGGGTCTTTGTCCTTGAGTGTGATGAGTGCGATAGACGTGGTTTTCGATGTAGGCTCCACCGACATGCGGTTGATGTAGGCCGCTGCAACGCTCATAGGAGGCATGATGTTTACCAGCATGGCATCCTTCTTGAGGAACGGCACCACGTCGGGGTCGGTGTTACGGGTGAAGGTGAGTGTGCCTGCGGCGGTCTTCATCGAGGCCGGCAGTGCGCTTATGACAGAGTGGAACGGCAGTTCTTCCACCTTACCGGTCTCCTTGTCGCGCTTGTAGGCCATACCATCAACAACATAAGTGCGCCCTTCCTGTTCTATCTTAAGCTTTATGGGCAGTTTTGTCTTGTCCATCATCTCCAATGATATGGGGTCGATGTCCACGTTGACTGGCTGTATCCTATATACAAGGCGGCTCTTCACTTTTCCATCCCTGCGGTACTCGGTATATAGCTTGAGGTCTTTCACAGCTTCGCACGCCAAGACTTGGCTTCGCATTATCTCCACCTCATTGTCTATTCCCGCACTGTTCGACATGAAGCCGAGATCCTGCATGTTTGACAGCATCTGCCCCGCATAGCTGCGCGACTGCTTGCCCGCGTCGTCCTTTATGAGAACCTTGGCCGACATCTGATAGACTGGGCTTTTATAGCGCAGATACAGCATGGCCCCGCATACGAAAATGAGCAGTGACAACACGAACCACTGCCAGTTGAGCAGCACCATCGAGTAGATTGTCTTGAAGTCAAACGAGTTTTCCTTCTCGTTGTTTGTCGCCAGCTCATTGCCGCCAGCCATTCTTGAAGCGTTGTTTTCTTCCATTTATCTAATTCGTTTCCTAAATGTTATGCTTTTTATACTTCTACTTTAATCTTGCACTTGTGACATATCGGTCGTTGGTCAGATGTTCATCAGATACTGTCCATAGCCGTTCTTCATCATCGGCTTTGCCAGTTCGTGAAGCCTCTCCTTGCTTATCCAGCCCTGCTTGTAGGCTATCTCCTCAAGGCACGCCACCTTGAGTCCTTGACGTTTCTCTATCACCTCGATGAACGTGCTGGCCTCGCTTAGGCTGTCGTGTGTGCCGGTGTCAAGCCACGCAAATCCACGCTGCAGAGGTTTTACCTTTAGTTCGCCGCGCTCGAGGTAGGTCTGGTTTACTGTGGTTATCTCCAACTCGCCGCGTGCGCTCGGCTTGATGTGCTTGGCTATGTCAACAACGCTGTTTGGATAGAAGTAGAGTCCCACCACCGCATAGTTTGACTTCGGGTGCTGTGGCTTCTCCTCAATGCTCTTGCAGTTGCCCTCCGCGTCAAACTCGGCCACGCCGTAGCGCTCCGGGTCGTTGACGTAGTAACCGAACACAGTGGCTTTGCCGTCTTGCTCGGCGTTCTTAACGCTCTCCTTGAGCAAGCCCGAGAAACCGCTGCCATAAAAGATGTTGTCGCCCAGCACAAGGCACACGCTGTCGTTGCCGACAAACTTCTCGCCTATAATGAACGCCTGCGCCAGTCCGTCGGGCGATGGCTGCTCGGCATACTCAAAGCGCACCCCGAAGTCGCTGCCGTCGCCAAGCAGACGCTTGAAACCCGGTAGGTCGTGAGGCGTGCTGATAATCAGTATCTCCCTGATGCCTGCCAGCATGAGCACAGACACAGGGTAGTATATCATTGGTTTGTCAAAAATGGGTATAAGCTGCTTGCTTATGCCTTTTGTTATGGGGTAGAGCCTCGTTCCACTTCCGCCCGCCAATACTATGCCTCTCATTTTCTCTATCGTATAACGTTATATAATGTCGTGCAAAGGTAGTGCTTTTTTCCGTTCAAGTGCCGATTTTGAGTGGAAAAACATTCTATATGCAGAAAAATACGTAACTTTGCAGACACTAACGTTGAGGCTGGCACGCCCAAC
>CAVHDN010000027.1:0-13088 GCA_963634315.1 Flexilinea sp.
GATTATGGTTCCCATACAGTTTTTGACCATGTTTCCCTTACTATAAAACGTGGTGAAAAGGTGGCTTTCGTAGGACGCAATGGTGAGGGAAAGTCAACACTCGTCAAATGCATCATGGGAGAGATACTTTTTACAGGGTCTCTAAAGGTTGGGCACAATGTGCAAATAGGCTATTTCGCACAAAACCAAGCTCAACTTTTAGACGAGAACCTTTCCGTTTTCGAAACAATCGACAATGTGGCGCGAGGGGAGATACGTTTGCGCATAAAAAACATATTAGGGGCTTTCATGTTTGGAGGCGAGGCTTCCGACAAGAAAGTTCGTGTGCTTAGTGGCGGTGAACGTAGTCGCTTGGCCATGATAAGGTTGCTGCTAGAACCTGTAAATCTTCTCATTCTCGATGAGCCAACCAACCACTTGGACATGCAGTCCAAGGACGTTTTGAAGGAAGCGATACGTGCTTTTGACGGCACGGCAATCATTGTGAGTCATGATCGTGAGTTTCTCGATGGCCTTGTCGGCAAGGTTTACGAGTTTGGAGGTGGCGTGGTTCGTGAGCATCTTGGTGGCATATACGATTTCCTACGCAGCAAGAAAATAGACAACCTTAACGCACTTAACGATAAAACGATGGCTGCCTATTCGCCAAATGGAACTTCATGGAACAAGACAGACTGTGACGGAAAGACAAAACTTACGGCTAAGGACGCGAAGAATAATGGTGTAGATGCATCTCTATCGCCACAGAAACAGAGTTATGCAGAGCACAAGGAACAACAAAAGAAGATACGTCGTGCAGAGAAAGCTGTAAAGGACTCTGAGGCATCCATCGACAACATGGAGAAACGGCTGAAAGAGCTTGACGAAATACTATGTGACCCGAAGAATGCCTCCGATATGGAACTGATAACAGAGTACACCATGATTAAGAAATCGCTTGACGAAGAGGTGGAGAAATGGACGCAGTTGTCTGAAGAGCTTGAAAAACTATCGTAACGCAAGGCTCACACGAAACGGAACAAAGAAAACATGAATGAAAACAGAAGAAACTAAATCAATCATACAGCTATGAACATGAAACGATTATTTCCTGCGATGGCTTTTGCCTCAATGGCTATCGCAGCGGTTGGCCAAAGCCAACAGAAGACAGGCATTGACCTTGTCAATCTCAACAAGAGCGTAAGCCCCGCAGAGGACTTCTACGAGTATGCCTGTGGTGGATGGATGAAGCAACACCCACTCCCGCCAGCCTATTCGCGCTATGGTAGTTTTGACCTGCTGGCAGAAGACAATAACAAACGTATCAATTCCATACTCAGCGAACTTCAGCAAAAGAACTTTACCAAAGGCTCTACAGAGTGGAAGTTAAGCGAACTGTACAAGTTGGCCATGGATTCTGTGCGTAGAAACAAGGATGGCGTGAAGCCCGTTATGCCCATCATCAAAAAGATGGAAGCCGCAAAGACAGTGAAAGACTTGTTTGCCATACAGCTTGAACTTGTACCATTGGGCGACAGCGAGTTCTTCTATTCCTCGTTAGATGCCGACCAGAAGAATGCTGGGTGGAACATAATGAATGTCTGGCAGGGTGGCCTCACACTCGGACTGAAAGAGTATTACTTGGACAACGACTCGGCTACAGCCAGTATCCGCGAAGCTTACAAGAAGCACATTGTGCGTATGTTCCAAATGTTTGGGTTCAAGGAAAAAGCCGCAAAGCAGAAGATGGAGAACGTGATGAAGCTTGAGACGGCTTTGGCCAAAGTGTCGAAGTCAAGAACCGAATTGCGTGACCCTGAAGCCAACTACAACAAGATGACGTTTGAAGAGTTCAAAAAGAAGTATCCTCACGTTCAGTTAGACAAAATATCACAGGCAGCAGGGCTTAAGGCCGAGCATTACAAGGATATAGTAGTGGGGCAACCCGACTTTATGGCAGGTGCTGACCAACTTATAGCCAATCTGACCCCAGCTGAATATCGCGACTACATGGAGTGGGGCCAAATAATGAGTGCTGCAAGCTATCTTAGCGATGATGTCGTGGCCGCACAGTTCGACTTCTTCGGCAAGACAATGTCGGGCCGCAAGCAAAACCATCCATTGTGGAAGCGCGCCACAAGTCAGGTGGAGAGCCAGATGGGGCAAGCTCTTGGCAAGATGTATGTGGAAAGGTTCTTCCCCGCATCATCAAAGGAGCGAATGAAGAAGCTTGTGAGCAACCTACAGCAGTCGCTTGCAGAGCGCATCAAGGCTCAAGACTGGATGAGTGCCACAACCAAGCAGAACGCCCTTGACAAACTGAGTTCCTTCTATGTGAAAATTGGCTACCCAGACAAGTGGATAGACATGACTTCCTTGGACATCAATTCCGACAAATCATACTATGAGAACATAGAACAGTGCCGCAAGTTCTGGTCAGCCTGGAATGTGGAGACAAAGGCAGGAAAGCCTGTTGACCGCGATGAGTGGCAGATGTATCCGCAGACGGTCAATGCCTACTACAACCCAACGACCAACGAGATATGTTTCCCTGCAGGCATCCTTCAGGTGCCTTTCTTTGACCCGACAGCCGACGAGGCATTTAATTATGGTGCCATTGGGGTTGTGATAGGTCATGAGATGACCCACGGATTTGACGACCAAGGTCGCCATTACGACAAGGACGGTAACATGAATGACTGGTGGACGGAAACCGACGGCGACAAGTTTGTGGCCAAGGCAAACATCTGCGCCAACTTCTTCAGTAATATAAAGGTACTTCCCGACCTTAACGCCAACGGCAAGCTGACCCTTGGCGAGAACTTGGCCGACCATGGTGGTCTGCAAGTGTCATATTATGCCTACAAGGCAGCTATAAAGGACGCACCGTTAAGCACCATTGACGGTCTTACACCCGACCAACGTTTCTTCTTGGCCTATGCTGGAGTATGGGCTGGAAACATCACCGAAGCCGAAATTCGCAACCGTACGAAGAGCGATCCGCACGCTTTGGGACGCTGGAGAGTTAACGGCTCTTTGCCCCACATCGATATGTGGTATGATGCCTTTGGTGTGAAAGAAGGTGACAAGATGTTCGTTCCCAAGTCGGAGCGCCTGGACTTGTGGTAACATTGTATTCATAATAATAAGGTGGGGAGCAAGGGCGTGGTTCTGCCGCAATGGCAGAAAGCTCTTACTCCCCATTTACTGAAACAATAGAAAAGGACAAACCATGCCTTTAAGACTACCAGACAAATTGCCTGCAATAGAGCTGTTGAAGAAGGAAAACATCTTTGTGATGGACACTTCTCGTGCGACCATGCAGGACATAAGGCCACTGAAGATTGCCATACTCAATCTGATGCCGCTTAAGATAACCACCGAGACAGACCTCATACGTCTGCTTTCCAACACGCCGCTTCAGCTCGACGTGAGTTTTATGAAGCTGAAGAGTCACACTCCCAAGAACACTCCCGTTGAACACATGATGATGTTCTACCGCGATTTCGAGGATATGAGGAATGAGAAGTTTGACGGGATGATTATTACCGGTGCTCCTGTAGAGACCTACGAGTATGAGGATGTAACCTATTGGACCGAGGTTAAGACCATAATCGAGTGGGCTCGCACTCATGTCACCTCAACCCTTTACATCTGTTGGGCTGCCCAGGCAGGTCTGTATTGCCACTATGGCATACCCAAGTATCAGCTCAACAAGAAGATGTTCGGCGTGTTCCGCCAGCACACCCTATGTCCCCAACTGCCCATTTTCCGTGGCTTCGACGACATATTCTATATGCCACACAGCCGACACACCGAGATTAGGCGTGAGGACATATTGGCATGTCCTGACCTCCAACTCATTGCTGAATCGGAAGAAAGTGGTGTTAGCATGGTAATGGCCCGCAATGGTCGTGAGATATACATCACAGGCCATTTGGAATACGCCCCCAACACGCTCGACAACGAGTATAAACGTGATAAAGGCGTGCGTGATGATGTGGATATGCCAGTCAACTATTATCTGGATAACGACCCATCAAAACCTCCACTCGTTACTTGGCGTGCCCATGCTAACTTGCTTTATAGCAATTGGATAAACTATTATGTCTATCAAGAGACGCCTTACGACATTGATTCTATAAGCTAACCAGAAAAAGTTAATTTATAATCATTGACAGATGAAAGACCTTGAGCTTCTTGCACCGGCACGCAACCTCGCGTGCGGCAAGGCGGCCATAGACCATGGCGCAGATGCAGTCTATATTGGTGCAGACCATTTTGGCGCACGTGCTGCCGCAGGCAATTCGGTAGGCGACATTGCCGAACTATGTCGTTATTCCCATCTCTTTCGCGCTAAAGTCTATGCCACGGTCAACACTATTGTCTATGATTCAGAATTAGAGGTCACACGTTCGTTGCTGCGCCAGCTTGATGAAGCAGGCGTTGATGCAGTGCTCGTGCAAGACATGGCAGTGCTCTCCATGCTTGGGGAATTTGGCAATATGGCCGCCCACGCAAGTACACAGACTGACAACCGCACTGCCGCTAAGGTGAAGTGGTTGCGTAGTGTGGGCTTCAAGCGTGTTGTGCTTGCCCGAGAATTGTCGGTCGAAGAGATTGAGACCATTCATGCCGCTGTGCCTGATATTGAACTTGAAGTGTTTGTCCACGGCGCGCTATGCGTGAGTTATAGTGGCTTGTGCTATGCGTCGCAACACTGTTTTCACCGCTCAGCCAATAGGGGTGAGTGTGCCCAGTTCTGCCGATTGAAGTTTAATCTCATGGATGTAGAGGGTAGGGTAGTGGAGTGCGATCGCCATTTGCTTTCGCTCAAAGACATGAACCAGAGCGACAATATGGAGCGTTTGGCTGAGGCGGGAGCCACGTCATTCAAGATAGAAGGCAGACTGAAAGATGCAGCCTACGTGAAGAATGTCACCGCAGCCTATAGCCAAAAGCTCGACGAACTGGTGCGCCGCCATCCCGAAAAGTACCGCAGAGCGTCGTTGGGACGTTGCCAATATACATTTACGCCCAACCTTAGCAAAACCTTCAACCGAGGCTACACCACGTATTTCTTTTCTGGACGGCAACCGAACATGGCCTCAATGGACACCCCAAAGGCAATTGGTGAGTATGTGGGCACGGTCAAGGAGATGCGCAGCGGCTCGTTCAATGTGGCGGGCACAGCGGTATTTGCCAATGGCGATGGTCTTTGCTTCATGAATGTACATCGCCAACTTGAGGGCTTTAGGGTAAATAAGGTAGAGAACAATCGCCTTTATCCATTGCAGATGCCCGCCGGACTGCGGCCGGGCATGCGCCTTTACCGCAACAACGACATGGAGTTTGAACGTCTCATGTCGCGACCGAGCAGTGTGAGAAAGATAGGTGTGACCATGGCTCTGACCGCTGTTGAAGACGGTTTCCGGCTCACGCTGGCCATCAAAGACGTTTGCGAGGTGAATGTGACGACCACAGCCGAACACCAAAGAGCGCAGAAGCCGCAGCGTGACAACATAGTGCGCCAGCTCACCAAGCTTGGCAACACCATATACGAGTGTGACGACGTTGAAATGGCCAACGATTTCAACTACTTCATTCCTTCAGGTCTGCTCGCCGCCATGCGTCGCGAAACCGTGGCTCTTCTGGAGGAAAAGATGTTGGCCGACAGTCGCAAGGTCTGCTTCGACAAAAAGGACGAAGATGCTCCGGTACTTGACTATGCAGGCGCACAATATCAGTATAATGTGGCCAACAGCATGGCGGCGGAGTTCTATGCTCGCCACGGCAAGCCCCACATAGCCCCAGCCTTTGAGCTACAGACTGACGCCAAAGGTCCGTTGATGCAGTGCCGCTATTGTCTTCGCTATGCGCTGGGCCACTGTGTGAAACGTGGCGGAAGCAAACCCACATGGCGCGAACCTCTGTCGTTGGTGTTGCCAGACGGTAGGCGTTTCAGGCTTGATTTCGATTGTCATAACTGCCAGATGAACGTATATGCCGACTAACTTAGGCCTTATGCTTAAAATCTTGCTGCGCAGTGCGGTGCGGCTCAACAGACCACTTGTGGCGATAGTGGTTCTGACATTGACGCTGTTGTCATCGTGTTATAACCCTGCCACCGATACGCCCGATGCATGGGATTTGACCAAACGGCAAATAGACTCCATTTCCTTTTCTACTTCCCATCACTACTCGCAGGGCTATAACTTCGTGGTGAAGCGCGACAGTATGCGGTTGGTTTGCGAAGCACCTGATGAACTGCCGTTCGATTCTGTCACTCTCAAGCATGGCGACCATGTGGTTGTGGCTGACATAATGACCATATCTACCGACACGATTGATTCCGTTTGGGTAAAGATAGCCCGCGACCAAATCACTCAAGGATGGGTTCACGAACGTGTATTGCTGGCCAGTGTGGAGCCCGACGACTACATCTCGCGCTTCATCGACACGTTTTCCGACACCCATCTGCTCATCTTCCTCGCCCTGTTCGGTGTGGTAGGCGCAGTCTATGGCTTGCGCCTGCTCTTCAAACACAAAGCCTACATCGTACACTTCAACGACATAGGCTCGTTCTATCCCTCGCTTCTTGCGGTTCTTGTGGCATCCGCAGCCACTCTCTACTCTACAATTCAGCTATTCGCACCGGAGACGTGGCGTCATTTCTACTATCATCCTTCGCTCAATCCATTCACTCTACCCCCTTCGCTTGGACTGTTTGTGAGTGCAGTATGGGCCATAATCATAGTGTCACTGGCCGTTCTCGACGAGATGCGGCGGCGCTTGTCACTTGGCGAAGCGGCGCTCTACACCTGTGGCCTGGCTGCCGTGTGCGCCGTCAACTACATTTTGTTCAGCATATCCACGCTCTACTACATTGGCTACCCACTCCTTTTGGCCTACATAGTCTTTGCCGTTCGTTGCTATCTGCACGGTAGCCACGTGCGCTATGTGTGCGGCAACTGCGGTGAAAGACTTTCCGACAAAGGCATCTGTCCGCGTTGCGGTGCGCTCAATGAGTGACATAACCAACTGTAACCCCAAAATCCACATTAATAAGGATTGCATACTATCGGCCAATACAGTACCTTTGCCGACGTTATAACTATTGTTTAGGCCATCTATATGACACCTTTACGGTTTCAACTAAGGCGAAGCAATTTTTTTATGTAAACGGCAAAAGGAAACGAAGCAACACACATGGATAACAAGTTATTTTGCGCCGCACTTCTCATGGTGGGTGTGGCGGTGTCAATGAGCGCAAAGCCAATGGACGAAAGCGAGGGTAATGCAAACATAGGCATTGACACTTCGCGGGTGGTTGACCTCGACGAAGTGGTCGTGGTGGCGCAACCCAAGGAAAGTGCCACGCTGCGCCGCCAACCGATTAGCAGCACAGTGTTCACCGAAAGTGAGATGAACAGGCTCAATGTGCGCGACCTCAGCCAACTGTCTTTCCACGTGCCTTCGTTTGTTGTTCCTGCCTACGGCTCACGCTACACTTCGTCGTTCTATGTGCGAGGACTTGGCTCACGCTCCGGCGATCCCGCAGTGGTAGTATATTACGACAATGTACCGCTGGTTAACAAGGCCGCCTATAATCGTCACTTCTATCAGCTCGACCGCATCGACGTGCTTCGCGGTCCGCAAGGCACGCTCTACGGCATCAACTCCGAAGGTGGGGTAGTGCGTATCTACTCCAAGAACCCCATGGCCTATCAAGGCTCCGATATCCGATTGGGTATAGGTACGGGACTTTACAGCAACGTTGAGGCTGCTCACTATCATCGCCCTAACGATCATTTTGCCTTCTCTGTCGCCATGTTCTATAGCGGCTTGGGTGGTTTCTTCAACAACGTCAACCTTGACGCTAAGGCTGACCGCTCCAATGAAGCGGGCGGACGCATGCGCTTCATGCTCAAACCCACGATGCAATTTACCGCCGACCTTACCCTCGACTACCAGTATGTCAATCAGAATGCTTTTGCCTATGGCGAGCAGAAGGCCGACGGCTCATGGACCGATCCTTCGACTACCATTATGAACGGATACAAGCGACAACTGGCCACAGCCGGACTTAACCTCTCTTACGCCACAAACCGCCTTTTGCTAAGCTCAACTACCAGCTACCAGTATCTGAAAGACCTCATGCAGATGGACCAAGACTATCTGCCAGCCGACTACATGCTCTTGGAGCAGAGGCAGAAGATGAACGCCGTGACTAACGAGTTGAGTGCTCGTAGCCGTGGCCTTGCCGCATGGCAGCACGCCTCAGGTGTATTCTTCAGCCACCAGTGGCTCACCACCACTGCGCCTGTCTTTTTCGGCCATGCCATGAACGAACAGATAAAGGAAAGCATGCTCACGGGAGTTATGGCCAACGACAGGGTACCGCAATCGGTGAAGGCCATGCTTGCCGGCTGCTCGTTCTCCGACAACTATGTGCCGGGCTCGTTCCACACACCCACGACCAATTTCGGCATATACCATGAGTCGAACATCAGCCTCACTCCACGCCTCATGGCCACTGTTGGTTTGCGCTACGACCACCAGAGCGTGAGCATAGACTATGACACTCGCTCACAGTTCCTTTTCGGTTATTCCATGCAAATGCGTGGGCAGACCATAAACGGGAGCAGCCGTTTCTGCTCGCTCCTTCAAGGTTCCGACAGCAAACACTACAACCAACTCCTGCCCAAGCTTGCCCTCATGTATAAGTTTGATGGCGGCAACAACGTCTATGCCACTGCAAGCAAAGGCTTCCGCGCCGGCGGTTACAATCTGCAGATGTTCGCCGACATATTCCGCACCGAGCAGAGCACCCTTGGCAACAACTTCATGCAACTTGCGCAGGGCGACTATACATTGGAACACACAGCCGACGACTACGCCAAGGTGAACAAAACCATTGCCTACGAGCCGGAAGTGAGCTGGAACTATGAGGCTGGTACGCACCTAAAGATGCTCAACGGCCGCATGCACCTCGACATTGCAGCCTACTACATGAGAATAACCAACCAGCAACTATCGGTAATGGCGGGCAACTACGGCTATGGCCGCATGATGGTGAACGCCGGACGCAGCGGAAGCTATGGCGTAGAACTGTCACTGCGCGGCAGTGCTCTGTCTGACCGGCTATCGTGGGCGGCGACCTACAGTTTCACTCACTCCACTTTCCGTGACTATACCGACAGCATTCGCGTAGGCGACACCTACAAAGCACAAGGCTATCGCGGACGACGCGTACCCTTTGTTCCCGAGCACACCTTCAGTGCCACGGCAGACTATCGCTTTGCCCTATCCACGGGCCGACTCTTGCGCTCAGTCACTATTGGTGCCAACGTGGTTGGCAACGGCAAAATATACTGGGATGCCGACAATGACTACTCACAGAAACTCTATGCCATTCTTGGGGCGCATGCAGCCTTCGACTTCGGAGCCGTAAGCATTGACCTTTGGGGGCGCAACCTGACCAACACTAAATATAACACGTTTCTCATTAACAGCTCTGCCGACCAAACCACACGCTCCTTTGCCCAGCGTGACAATCCCATTCAGCTTGGTCTCGATGTCAGTTGGCACTTTTAGCCATAATGCGCAACGGAATAATATAGTGGAATTTATAGAGTGAAATGTCAGATGCAGAAAACAAATTGAGGGCAACCCGAAGGCGCCCTCAACCAACACAAAAACTAAACTAGACTTAACTATAAGCTATCCGCATTTTCACAAATGCCCTTTTTATAGCTGCTTGCAAAGGTACGAACAAATGCCGAAAGCGACAACTCTTTGTACTTGTTTTCTTCAATAAAAATACACTTTTTATGGTGTACTGAGGCTTTCAAAGCCTTGTCGTCTTGTTGTAAAGATATGCGTCGAGAATGGTCATTGCTGCCATAGCCTCAACTATTGGCACTGCCCTTGGAAGCACGCACGGGTCATGACGCCCCTTGACGGTAAGCTTTGCGGGTGTTCTGCTCATGTCCACAGTGTCTTGTTCGGTGAGTATTGTGGCCACAGGCTTGAATGCAACGCGGAAATAAATATCCTGTCCGTTGCTTATGCCGCCTTGTATGCCGCCACTGTGATTTGTCTTTGTTGTTGTTTTGCCGTTTACGGTCTCAAAGATGTCATTTTGTTGCGAACCTCTTCCAGTAACGCCACCAAAGCCATCGCCATACTCAAACCCTTTCACTGCGTTTATGCCAAGCATGGCCGTTCCGAGCTGTGCGTGCAACTTGCCAAACTCCGGTTCGCCCAATCCCGGAGGGCATCCCTTTATGACGCAAGTGATGATGCCGCCAATTGTGTCACCTTCGGCTTTCACTTCGGTTATGAGCTTTGCCATGGCAGAGGCCACTTGTGGGTCGGGGCAACGCACGGGGTTGGTCTCCGTAAGCGAGAGGTCATACTTTCGGTAATCCTTGTCGAGGGCAATGCCACCCACTTGTGAAGTGTAAGCCTGCACAGTTATGCCGAGTTGGCGCAGGGCAAGCTTGGCCAGCGCCCCAGCCACACAGCGTGCGATGGTTATGCGTGCCGAAGAACGTCCACCTCCACGATGGTCGCGCAGACCATACTTTTGGGTATAGGTGAAGTCAGCGTGCGACGGACGGAACACGTTGCGCAGATTTTCGTAGTCGTGCGAGTGCTGGTTGGTGTTGCGCACCATGAAGCCTATTGGACAGCCCGTTGACTTTCCCTCAAACACACCGCTGAGCAGTTCCACCCGGTCAGGCTCTTTGCGGCTTGTCGTCAGGTCGCTTTGCCCTGGGCGGCGACGGTCCAGCTCTTGTTGTATGAAAGAGGTGTCAATGTCTATACCAGCAGGCATGCCGTCAACCACACCGCCGATAGCTTCCCCGTGGCTTTCGCCAAAGGTGGTGAGTGTGAATAAGCTTCCGAAAGTGTTGCGCATTAGGGTAGGGGGTTAGTGTTTGCAGTGGCAATTGTGGTCGCCGTGGTGGCAGTCGTGATGATGTCCGTTGTGGTCATGGTGGCAGTCACAGTCGTGGTCGTGATGTTCCTCGCAATCGTCGCAGCCACATCCACAACCGCATCCCTCGCCGCTGAGTCTCTTGACCATAGCTCCTATTTCGCTGTTGGTGGCCTCCCTGCTTTCGAGCACCTTTCCCTCAAAGCAGAGAGTCTTGCCGGCCAAAGGATGGTTGAGATCCATCTTCACCTTTTCCTCGTCCAAGTCGAGCACACGGCCGTAGAAACGGTTGCCGTCTTCGTTCTGGAGCGGCACTATGGCATCTTTGAAAATGTGCTCATGGTCGAAGTGTCCGTTGATGCAGAACATCTCACGGTCGAGGTCGAGTATGTGGGCTGGGTCGCTGTCGCCATAGGCCTCATCCTTGCTCAGTTCAAAGCTGAACTCTTCGTCCTTTGCCAAGCAGATGGTCTTGTCCTCAAAGGCATCGAGGGTTATTCCAAATCCGCTGATGAACTGAAACGGGCGTTCTGCGGTAGCTTCTTCTACAAGCTCTTTCGTCCCGTTTTCCACCGTGTACAGTTTGTATGCCACGGCAATGTACTTGTTTTGTGGTTTATCCATGATGTGCAATTTGCTTTTTTAACACTGCAAAGTTACATATTTTTATCCACAATCATGTCAACCTATGGCCATCAAGCCTGCATCTCCGATTTTATTTTGTATTTTTGCCAAGCCTTATTGCAGCATGGGTGCATTTGTACAACAACACAATAAAAACAACGTGATTCTATAGAAACAACCATACACACCATGAACGAAAACTTAGAGGAAAGGGTTAAGGAGATAAAGCGCTCTTTCCGTTTGATGATGAACGGAGTAGCGGCACAGTCAATGCGCGACAAGGGAGCCGACTACCATGTGAATTGGGGAGCGTCGTTGCCCGCATTGAAGGCCAAGGCGCGCGAGACGGGCAAGGATTATGACTTGGCCATTGCCTTGTGGAAGGAGAATGTGAGGGAGTGTAAGATACTTGCCACCCTTGTGATGCCGGCCGAGAAGATGCTTCCCGAAGTGGTTGACATCTGGATGGAGCAAACCCCATCGCAGGAGATGGCCGAGTTGGCCTCGCTCAACCTATATCAGCACTTGCCCTTTGCTGCGGAGAAAGCCTACAAATGGATAGCCTCTGAAAAGCCGCTGTATCAACAGTGCGGCTTCCACGTGCTGTCGCGTCTGTTCATGAACGGGCAGGAACCCAACGAACGCGGCATCAACGAATATATCGACCAACTTCAGGCTGCCTTGCAAGGCGACTCGCTCGCTGTGAAAAAAGCCGCGATGGCAAGTGCTATGCGATTTGCAGAGCTTGGGCTGGTGTATGAAAGGCTTGCCAAAAATGCCTTAAAGAGAGTTGGATTGGAACTTTTTTAGTGTCATCCAGACTTATTCCGAATAAAATGTATTAATTTTGTGCGGTTTATGAATGGATACTGATGATGAAAGACTGTGTGAAAGCGTCCGTAAAGCAGATACTTACCAGTTATTTGGAACTGAACAACCACCGGAAAACGCCCGAGAGATATGCCATACTCAATGCGGTATATAGCATGGACGGGCATTTCACTCTTGAGGAACTTGGAGAAAGACTGGTCAACGATGAGCACTTTCCTGTCAGTAGGGCTACTCTTTACAACACCATGAGGCTATTCATGGAACTGCGTCTTGTCATAAGGCACAGGTTCCAGAGTACAACAAGGTATGAAGCTTGCTACGACAACAACAGCCATTGTCACCAAATATGCACGGTGTGCGGCAATGTCACGGAGGTCAGGTCGCCCGAGATAATAGCAGCGGTCAACGGTCTGCAGCTGAAAAGATTCAGGAAGGACGGCTTTACATTATATATATATGGTGTGTGCAGCAGCTGTCAAGCAAAGTTGACCCGCAAGAGCAAGTCCGGCAAGCAAGTAAAAGACTAAGCAACGCACTGTGGCGGCCGTGGAGAAGAAACGAAAGTTCTATAAAGTCAAGGAATGATAGAAACACAAAAAAAACAACAGATAATTATGAGTAAAGGAAAGGTAGATGTTCTTTTAGGTCTTCAATGGGGCGATGAGGGCAAAGGCAAGGTTGTCGATGTGCTGACCCCCCAGTATGATGT
>CAVHDN010000028.1:0-12880 GCA_963634315.1 Flexilinea sp.
GTCAGTCCTCCTTTCGGGTTATCCTATTTCAAATTTCACACCCTTGCTCTTGGCACTTGCAACCACCTTGGCTTCAGTCAAAATCTTGGTGGGAGCAACACGGTACTCGTTGATGAGTATCTGCCGTGCATCCTCAAGGCAAGCCACTTTGATGACCTTCAGACCCTCGGCATCGGTATCATTGCTTGTGTTCTGCGCCTCAGCTGCCGGCTCTTCGTCTTCCAACTGCAACTCACGCACAAGGGTTATCTTGCCGTTCTTGAAGTAGTCACTGTTTTCTATGATGGCTTGGTATACTTTGTTCTTTGTTGCGTATAGTGCCGGGGTCACTCCGTAGCCGGTCAGTGTTCCACCGCTAAAACAAAAATTAAATGTTGCTTTGCCAACTTTTATCTGCGCCTGCCATTCCATCAAGCCTGGCGCACCGTATGTCTTTAAACTGCTCATGTGTATATTTATTTAATGTGTTATAATAGGAAATGGGCGCAAAGGCAGACAACTCGCTGCCGTCTTGCCTCTACGCCCATCTGCCCCTATTCATCAATTACTGCGCCGTAATGGTGCCTTTGTACTCTTTCCAAGTTGCGGTAGTGTGGTCATAGTACCACATCTCGCCAGCCTTTGCACCCGATGAGATAGCCTCTACATCGTTAAGCAAGTAGTATATTGGGCTGTCTACTGAAGTGTATGCGGTTACATCAGGAGCGGTCTCCTTGTCCCACATGACGAAGTTCAATGCACCTGCATTCGAGCCTTCGCCCTCTCCGTCAATCCAGATATGGCAGCTGCCTTTCAGACCAAGGCCATCCCATACCAATACACCGCTGCGCTTTGCCTCTTCGCCTTCAACGCGCTCGTCAAATGAACTTTCGTTCTTGTATACATAGTGTACAAGGCGGTCTTCACCGATGATGGCTGCTGAGTTGGAATAACCCAGGCGGTCAAGGGTAGGCTCACGTTTGATGTCAAAGTCACCGAATACGGTGGAAATCTTGGTCACCTTCCAGCCTACAGGATTCTCTGCCTTGGTAATCTGTATTTCGGGATGCTTAGAATAGTCTATGCACTGAACAGACTCAAGGAAGTTCTTGCCACAAAGCAGGATGCCGGTCTTTGGCACATCCTCGCCGGTATAATACATCTTGGCAAGAGCAATGAGCTGCTCTACAGTCCACTTGCCACTATGCTGCAACTCCTTCTTGAATTGCCAACGGATACCAAGTGTGGTATATACTTTCTGGAATCCCAGTTTGGTCTTCACGTCAAGTACACCGTTCTGGCTAATCCACAATGAGCGGTTGCCCTTTGTTTTGAAGTTCTTAATAGCCTGCTCTGCAATGAGTGCCTGTGTGAATGGGATGCGCTTCTTCTGTGCATCGAAATAGTCACTCACTACCTGGTTCATACCACGCTTCTGCAAGTACAGTTCGGTAGGCTGCGGAATGATAAGGTCTGGTGCAACCTCTTTCTGTGTCTCATATAGTGCGTTGGCAAGAATCACCAATTTAGTGCCGGCAGGGATTTCGGGAACTTTAGAGTATTGCTCTGAAGCTGATGTCTTGGTTCCGTTAATGGCACGTACAATAGGATTGTTTGTGCTGTCGTTTGTACCTACCACAAAGAGCATAAGGTCTTTGCCCGGTGTCTTTGTACCTGTCTTGTCATAGCCGTCAACACCACGTACTATAATAGTGTCGTATGCTTGTGGCAAAGACTGGTCTTCCGATGCAAGTGGCAATTCTGTGGTAAGGCCGGTTGCAGCCGCTACCTTCTCGCTTGTAGTCAGGTTGCAACGCTGCTCGTCCAACATGTAGTGGTCTACAATAGGACTGGTCACGTTTACCTTGCGCGCCTTAAGCATCAAGTCCATCAGTGGGGTGTCATCCGACTTGAATTTAAAAAGTTCCTCATCGATGTCGGTTTCGATGAACTGACCTGCGCCCATGCCTGCGGCATCACCGGCTGCGCTTACTGTTACACTCTGTCCGGGGACTTGGGTATTCAAACCTGCCGTTCCGGGTGCGGTCTTCACATTTGAAGTACCGACTTCTACGTTAATTACTTCTGCCATAATCAATTATCTGCTTAAGTATTCTTGTTTGTTGTTGTTTACATAGCACCAGCCGCGATGTCAAATATTGACTTGCTCTTCTTCGGTTGTGCCACTGCGCCATTTTTGCCAGTCAATGCGGCAATGCCGTCACCTTGTCCGTGCTTGCGCAGCTTCTCTTCTATCTTTGCGTTGCGGCCACGAATCTCCGCTTCCGATGCTGCCGATGCCACATCGTTGTCATGGTGTATGGCATTAAGAGCCATCTCTATTGTTTCGGGGGTGAACTTGCCCATGACGGCATCACCTACCACACCGATGAGCCACTGCATGGCCTCGTTTACATCGTCATCACTGAGTCCGCGCTCTTCCTGGATGCGGTCTATCTCTTCAAGTGATTTGCTTAGATTCTGCTCATACTGTTCGTCCAAGTCCTTTTCCTTGGCAACACGCTCTACATACTCCTTGTTGGCATTGGCTATCTCCTGGAGTCGGGAATCATCATTGATGGCATCCATAATGTTGTCCTTGCCGTAGGTTCTGACGAGATACACTACAGGGTCTTCGCCATTGTGCCAGCTGGCCAGGAATTCACCACTCTTCGGATCCTTGTTGAACATGTCAACAATCTGCCGTTCGCTATCCTCAAGTTTTGACACGCGATCATCGTAATCGTTGTAGTCGTTGTCAATCTGGGCAAAGAGCATCTCGTCATCGTCAAAAGACTTGTCGGGATGTTTGGCCTTCATGCGCTCGTTGAACTTGGAACGTGCGCTGACCTTTTCTTGCTGTTGGTTGTTCTCTTCCATCTCTTCTGTTGTTTGTTTCCGCAAATATATACATATTCTTAGGAATGTTTTTTTATCTATTTATTCTTGTGATTTTTATCGCAATTTATCATTCAGTCGGTTCATGTAGTCCACAGTCTGTCCGCTTATGTAGTCGGCATATTCAAGGTCTGTCATCACCGCCAACACGAATCTCTTGTATGGTGAGCCGGAATATCCCTGCAACTTATATGTCTTTGATGAGGATACTATATGCCAGTTCCGTCCGTCATTTGAACCGAAGAGCAACAACCTCACCGCGCCACGGACGAATGCGCCTCTGACGGCCAGTTCGTTGATGGTCTTGAACCCTTCATTGCCAAGGTTCAACGGCCTCGTTATGCCGAATCCGCCCTGGCTTCCGTCAAACTTGCGCTTGCTCATATTGAAGACACATGTCTTCTTGTCACTGTCCGTTCCGCTATATCCTATATACATGGCATCGGGATATGAGTTGATGGGCGCATCGCTCTTCAGCAGCTTTGTATCCATCGTTGCCCAGCATCCGCTTGCAAAGGAGTATACGTATCCGTAGCGTGTTGAGCCGTTTGTGAGTATCAACCGCTTGTTGGTATAGTCGTAGGCTATATGGCAATTGCCTATAAAGTCATTGAACGATACATACCCGGTCAGCGAATCTGTTCCGCACGTTACATTGTTGCATATCACGGTCACTCCCTTGTCGGGCAAGTCAAGCATCTCGGTGCTTCGCTCAGTAAGTGCCTCGCTTAAGCATGTAGTGTCAGAACCGACAAGGCACATGATGCCTCTTGCCGTTGAGAATACCACTCCCGAATCTATCTGTGTCACGCTGTTGATATTGTTGCACACATCTCTCGTTATCGGTTGTCTTGCCACGTATGCCCCCTCGGTGCTTGTCTCCAATGCCCATATGCCGTTGTCACAGAATGCATACAATGGGAACTGACCGAACTGACCCGATGACAGAGCCTTCGCTGCCGATGACAGTTTATATATCTCTGAACAACCCACACTGACCACGTTCGTTGAAGAGAATACAAACGGGTTGTTCGCTTCTGATACATATACCGTGTGTGGCTTTGTCAAGGTGTCAGATATTGTCGGTGCGGTATTGTCTTCTTTGTCTTCCTCGGTTGAGAATATGCTCTTACCGCTCATTGCGCCCGAATACCAGTACGCTCCGTTCAGCAGACTGTGTTGTTTCAGATTCAGAGTTACCTTGTTGTACTTCGTTGCGAACGAATCGCAGTGGTAAAGGATGTCCACTTGGTATGCCTGGTTGTCGGGATAGAAGAACCAACACAATCCGTCATTGTCAACTACATGCTGGAATGCGTCCAGGGATTGGGTGTCATCATACTCATATGCCACACATCGGTCTCCCTCTTCCGTGTGTAGATGTACATATACACCTGCAATGTCTCCGTGGATAGCCGTGTTGCTTTGGAATGCCACCTGTTCATGCAATGGAACTGGGGCCGGCAATCTTATCGTTGCATCATATACGTGCAGTCTGTTGTTGTAGGAATGCAGCAAGCCGTTTGCTATAGTGCGGTTTGACAATATATCGTCCGTCAAGGCTCGTCTTGTCACAAGGTTCGTAAGTGTTCCCTCATCGGGTTCTATTGATATCATCTTACGACTGTAAATATTTCCTATCGTTTCTCGTCCGCTTGCTTTCAAGTCTGCAAATTCTATGGTCTTGAAATGATAGAAATTACCACAGTTGCATATCTTCTCTTCTATGTTCTCAACGGGTGCGGTCTTGAATACAAGGAAATATTCAAGAGAAGTCTGGTCAAGCAATGCCGTTGCAAGGTCTGCTGCCTGGTATCCGTTGCGTGTCAAGGCTTTCTCTCCGAAGTACCCTCTCAGAAACCCGGTTGATGCGTTTGTCACGGTGTCAATACTGTTCGCCTTGTCATATGCATCATAGGTAAACAAGGTGTCAAGTCCTGCGTTGAATTCCTGCCCTTGGTCATAGCAATACAATTGCTGCGATACAAATATATCCACACCGCTTATAATGTCTGCCCAGTCATCCGAAACACTTTCTATTATACTATACTGAAGGTCGGTTATGAATGCGTAGGCGAATATTTCGTCAGAAGCCTTGTTCTGGGCATAGGTGGTCATTGGCACATACCCACTGTTCGGAACCATCAGTACCGGAGGTGATATATACAGATAGTCTCCGCTATACATCTTCACTGCATACCTTACAAAGAACGGATAGATGAACTTGTTCTTCTCTATGGCATTGTTGTTCACAAAGCTGTTCATTATCCCCAATGCCTTGGTGTAGTTGTCTTCATTGACGGTTATCGTCTTGTCTACATTTAGGGTAGCACCTTCCTCAATGTAAAGATTGAGGTTAATTCCTATGAGTACTTGATAAGATACATTCGTATAATCTGCATCGCATACCCACGTTCGGCGATAGAGAATACCACGCAAAAAGGACTGATAAATTTGTTTTTCATTCCCACTTGAATCCGTTCCGTAAATTGTGACGGGTTGGGGGGTATCTGTTGATGCATAGAACGCATAATTCGTTCCTTTCTTGAATGACAACCCGGTACTTGTCTTTGTTGATGTATTCAGCGAGAAGATACCGATAATCTTGAAAGTGTCCTGTGCACTCTGACCGCCTTCAAAGTTCAAGTGCGTAGCCTTGTAACCTTTGGCCAACAGTTCACCCTGCAATCCGAAGGCCATCTTTACCCTCGGCACCTCATTTCCGATGAATGCATATTGACTTGTCTGCGCTCTCCACAGAAAGTAATATATCTTGTCATTGGCAGACACTATCACGGTGTTGCCTATTGCGGTAACACTCTTGGGCAAATCGTATGTGTTGTCAAAGGCATTGATGAGTTTGAAGTCTTCGTCATAGGCGGTTATGGTGTACGACTCCGCATCCTTCGCCTTGAGTGCTATATAATGGCGGAAGCCGTTCTCATGCACATAAATGTAGTCGGCATCTATCTCTGCCACTTCCTCCCCAAGGGTTATGGGGCGCAATGCCCCGTCTTCGTATATCATATTGTGGCTTGCGCCCATCAGTCCGTCTGTATTGCCGCCTTCCGGCACTGACAGGTTGATGCCCCCGAAATTGATGTCTGTTGCCATATGTCCTTATCTTAATTGTTCTTCTGCCGTATTCACTGCATTCATGTTGCCCTGCTGCTGCACTTGCTTCATCAGTTCGGGCGAGATGTTGTCCGGGATATTTCCCTTTTCCATCTGCTCTTTCTGGGAACGTATACTCTGCAACAGTTCGTCCGCAAAGGGGAAATTGCCGAATTCAAGCAATTGTTCGAGGCTTATCTGCTGGGTCTTCCATATCTCCATCAGGAAGTCGTTTGTCAGCTGTCTGTATGCGGCCGATGCAGTACTCTCCGATATGCTCAAGTCAAACTCGGTGTCACGTATCTTCTGTGGGTCGTAGACAATCTGCGAACCGCTCTTGCCTGCAATGTTCACCACTCGCTTGGTGTCGTAGAATTGCTGCATGTTCTTCACATCCTTATAGGCGGCATCCACCGTGAAGTTTGAGAAGGTCTCCAACAGGTCAAGTAGGTTGGTGGTGGCATTCTGCGTCTGCTGCGAGTATAGGGCATAACTTGTTCCGCTATATCCTGGCTTGCCCTGTAGTGCGCCTTGCACTCCCGAAATCTCTTCAAAGAATTTCAACTGCATATTGAGCAGCTCACCTATGCCTATATTGGTCACGTTTGCACTGACTTGCTGCGGTAGGTTCTGCGCCCCCTTCTTGATGACTATCATGCCGTTGAATCTCGTCCACTCATCGGCAATCTCTTCCATGCTCATATCATCGGGCTTGCAGTCTTCGGGGAACATCAGCACTCCCTTGGCACTTGACCGCATTATCCAGTCGTATAGGGTTATCAGTCGGTTGGCATAGCGTTGTTGGTCTATCACATCACCTACAAAGGAATGTATCTCTCCGTCTATAAAAGGATATGCCTTGAAGACATACGGATGGCTTTTGTGTTCGTATGGTGTCTCACCTTCGTCAAGGATGTCTCCGAACGGACTCAGAAAATAATAGTACCAGAAGTCATCCATAAACCACTCGGCTTCTATCATCGGAATCTCGTCATCGGCCATACCTGCGGCCCGGCCTTGCTCCAGGCGATGCATATTCTCGGCTACCACCTCTTCGTTGTAGTCTTCTACATCTACCTTATATATATCTCCGTTCAGATAGTCATGGCATCTCCACCTCGGCTTGCTCTCCTTGCGCCATACCTCTATTACTCTGCAACGGCTTGTGTCATCACAGAAGAGGAATGAACGGTTCTTGGGGTCTTCGTAGCCGAACTGGTGGTATATGCTCACAAGGTTGTTTATGTTCGTGGCTGATGCGTAGATGTCTTTCAGTCTTCCGTAATCCTGGGGAGTATGGGCAAACTGTTCGCATACCTGGTTGAAGGAGATGTCATGTATCTCACCGACACACGATACATCCCAACCACGGAAGTCCCTCATATTGCAGTCTATAAAGAAGTTGTTCGGCTGCACATAATCCGTCCAACAGTCAAGGCGGTTGTTTCTCCATCCGTACCACTTGCGTTGCGCAATGAAGCCGGATATAAGGAACTCTTCCATTGTACGTGCCTGTACCTCGCCCATGCGGTTCAGTTGCCAGTTGCACTGCAACACGGTACTCATCGTCTCGCCAAGTTTCTGCTCTTCCCGGTCACGTGCCGTACACACCGGCTCTTTCTGTTGTTGGCGGTATACACCAAGCACACTCTTTACAAGCCGTCTTATAAGGTTGGTCTTTAGCGGTATGCTTCCCTGCTGCTTGATGTATTCTTCTTCGGTCATCCGCTCTCCGTCCACTTCAACTATGTCGTTCCATTGCTTGCCATAGCAATAGTCCTTGTTCCTGGAACGTTCGGTGCGGAACTTGTACATATTGTCATAATAGCGTTGTGCTTCCATCAGCACCGCAAATCCGCGTGTGCGTTCATCGGAATACTCACGCTTTAGGGTACTCATACTGTCGGTCTCCTTGGTATTGACCCTAAGTCGGCTCAACGGTATCAGTTTGCCTGTTTTCTTTTTCGGTATCCGTTCTTGCATTTTTAGTGTACACTTTTGTTGTTTTGCGCCAAAGATATAAATATATTGCCGAAAGTTTTTTTATCTGTTTAATCATATGCGCCCCACCTGTGCTTCTTGAACTTCGGGTAGGGCGCAATTTGTCATTCGGCTTCTTTCAGTTGGGATATTCTCCCGACCAGAATGCGTTTGCGTTGGGCAAGTCTGTCATCTATCTGCTCTCTTTGTTTCTCGCTTCGGGCATCCTTGCGTTTCTCCTGGAGAGCCTTTACTTTCTTGTCCTCACGTTGAAACATCTTGAACCTTCTGTATTCGGGTGACTGTTTTAGATCGCGCAGCAGTTCCCGATAGTCATTGGCTCTTTCTCTGTCTTCCCGGTCATGGCTTGCCTCGGTGTAGCCTTTCAGCAATTTCTGTGTTTCTTCTGCCTCTTCTTTCATGTTGAAGTAGCGGTTGTTCACGGCCTTGTCTTTCGTGCGCTCGTCACCTTGCTTCATCACTCGGTTAACGAATGGAATATTCCTTGCATCGTACTCACGGTCTCCGTGTATGGTCTCAGCTGTCTTCACCAGTCTGTCGGCAAACGAGAAGAGACCGCCTGCATATCCGCTAAGAAGATATTCTATCCTTGCCGGGTTGAAATCTACTGCGCCTTTCTTGTAGTCATTGCCGCCGGTAGCCTCGTTCAGTTCCTTTGTTGCCCATACTATGTACTTGTTGGCACTCTTGTATGCCTTTGTCCATTCGGGCATGGTCTTGTTATACTCATTGTCCTTGTATATGGGTTGGCCTGTCCACGATTGGTTTGAGGATGCCTCTACCCAAGGTTTGACCGAACTTGGCCACAAGGCATGCAGACCGCCACCGCCTTCCATAAAGTCCAGAGGTAACAACTGACTGGTCTGTTCTGCTATGGCCGTTGCAAGGTCTCCTTCGTTGGTGGGGCCGTTGCCGGTTGCAGTACTTGAAGCCAACTCGCCAAGGCCGTACAATGAACGGTATTCTACTGACAGGGGTATGGCTATCCATTGCTTCATGCCTGGGAATCTGAAGATGATGTTAGACCGCCTTGTGTGTTCGGGCAAGTCGTAGTAGTCATCGTCTCCGTCACCGCTTGCACCCATTGCTGCCGTCAATGCGCCAAGGCCGAAGAGTGCTGCCATCATTACCAATGACTTGGCTTTGTGCCGTACTACTATATTCCCGGCATTTGCAGTACCTTGTATGGCGGCATTCCAGAATACGTACAGACCTCTACCTGCACCGCTGATAAAGGAAGCTGCATTGCCTATCATCGTTTGTCCGTTTGCGCCCATAAAGCGGTCTCCTGCTCCCTTCTTGTTGAAGTTCACACTTACCTCTTTGGCATCCCATACCGAACGGTCTATGGTTCTTCCCATCTTCCGTGATGTGAGGAATGCTGCGAAACGTGCGCTGTTCTCAATGCATTCGTTCAGGAAGTCAAGGCTTTCGTTCAGCGCATCCCAAGCTACGGCTTGAGGCAACTTGCCTGCATGTTTCTTTATCTGCCGTTCTATGTCTTTCTTGCGCTTCTCTATGTTCTTCATGGCGGTAAAACCAGTCTCGCCACCATTCATGATGAATTCGTAGAAACTTGCGTCAAGACCTTTCAGCGTTCCGTTCTTCTTCATCTCGTCCAACTTGCCCGATTTCAGTTTCGCATAGAGACTCATCAACACAGCCGGGTTGCTCAAGGTCGCACAATATCCGTTAAAAGTCCATGCGTATTTTTCGTTTTCCTTGATGTGTACCGTTGTGTTGGCATAGAGCATATCCCTAATGTAGTTGGATACCACAAAGTCGGGATTCAGTGATGTGTACACAGCTGCCAACTTGCGGTTGATATCCTGGCCTACGTCCATCGTTTTGTTTACAAAGCCCTTGTTTTGGTTACTGTCTGGATTGGTTTGTCCGTTGAGTGCCTGGGCTGCTCTTGGGTTTCCGTTCACCGTGATGACTTTCTTCTTGCCGTCACGCATCACTACTACCTGGTGTTGGCTTTCGCCTGATTTGTTTACTACCCGATATGGTATACTGGGTTCGTCACTCTGCTTGGCAAAGTTGTTCGGGTTGTTCTTCACAAGCTGCTCCATCACGGCTTCAAAGTCACGCATCTTCCGCTCCACCTCTTGGGGACTGTCCGTGTCGTTTATCTTCTCCGTGTTTGCCACATCTCCGCTCTGTACAATCTTCCACTCGTCAGCCACTTGGTCGTATGCCAACCATACATCACTCACGCTGAAAAGGTCACTCGGATGGTTCATCACGAAGTTAAGGAACTTTTGCTTCACCAGTGTGTTTCTGTTTCCCTGCACAATGGCACTCTCCATCATGGCTTCCATATTGGCAAACGGGTCATCGGCCTTGCTCTTGCGCCCCTTGGCGGTCTTGATGGGCGATGTGAATGCATTGCCTTTTTGTGGGGTGTACGCATAGACCTCGTCACTCGTTGTCTCGTCAAAGCCACGCAGCGGAATGTAATGGTGATACATACTCTTGATGTCGTTGTATGTGTCTTCGCTTATGATACCGCTTTCACGGGTTCTCTGTAATGTGTAGGCATTCACGGCATCTACCAGTTGCCATAACTTAGCCGTATTCGTATTCTTCTGCTCATAGGCAGTTACCATCTTCACCGCCTCTGCTTCTGCATCAACCACGTTGTCCGTCTCCGTCAGTGCGGTAAGTCCGGCATAGTCACGGCCCCGGTTCTCAAAATACAGGTCACTCGCTCTGTCTGCCATCCTTTGCTTTACATCGTCAAGTGCATCCTTGGCATCTTGGTCAAGTGGGTCTTTGGCTACGGCTTTTTCTGCTTTGCTCAGTTCGTTCTTGAATTCCTCACGTGCCTTTTTCTCTGCTGCCCTTCGTGCCATCACATCATTTCGCTCCAGTCCGTGCTTGGCCATCATGTAGTCTGTCAGTTCGGCTCGCTCGTCTGCCGTTGGCGCGATCCTCGCAACCTCTTTCATCAATGGGTCAAAGTATGCACGTTTGGCATACTTCTCTTCGGCCAGGTTCACACTTGATAGTCTGTTCTCGCCAAGATAGGCATTCTCAAATCCGGCCACATCCTCTATGTATACCTTGCCTTTGCCCTCTGCTTTCAGCACTCCCTGCATGGCTTCCTTCAGACTCAGCATACTGTCCTGCAGTGCCTCTACCGTTTGGAACCATCCGTTCCGCATCTTCTGCTCATACGCGTCTCTTGCCCTCGCCTTGTCATAGTCATGGGCATCTCCGTCACGGAATAAAATATCGGTGTCAGCATCAAAGTTTTCACCCTCAACCTTTGCAGCCTTCATGCTTTCTCCGAATCCCGTCTTCTGCTTCATGGCTTCGGTTTCAGCCATATCAAACACACTCGGCTTTCCACCGTTCTTCTTGCGCTTGTACGATTCGTGCAGCACGTATGCCCAGTCTTTGTCAGTCCATTCGTGCTTGCTCTGGATACCCATGCCCTGCATCAGATTGTCAAGTGCTTTCTGCAACATACCCTTCAGTTTGCCCCAGAAAGTCTGCTCCTCGGCACTCATCCGTTCAAAGCCTTCCTCGCCTATGCGCCCTGCCAGGTCTGCGGCATATTCCTCAGTAGCCGTCCGTCTGAACTTGTCACGTTTCTTGCTTGCCTCTACATGAGCCTCTGCCAGGTCGGTGTATCGGCTTGCATTGGCATTCTCGCCCTTGGCTTCATGCTCCTTGCGCTTGCGCTCCATGATGCGCTCCACTTCGGCATCGTACATCTTCTGGGCATCCGCATCTATCTTCTGCCGTATTCCACTTTCTGATACCCGGTACAGTTCGTCAAGGGTATGGTTCAGTTTTTCCTCTTCGGGGAAGAGCAGGCGCAGTCCGTCATGGCCTACCGCCTCATGTACGAACGTGTTCTCCACATCGGCTACATTGGCATTGTTCGGCACCACGATGGTCACCTCGCCCGTTCTTGTATTGTAGCTGCCCTTCATCCTGCGTTGGCGAGAGTCCGGCAACTGCGCCATTTCTTCCTCGGTCTGTATTATGCGAACTGGTGTATGCAGCTTCTCTGAAAGTTCGTTCACCCTCTCCACCATGGCATTCTCCGTGGTCTCCTTGGATTCTCCCACCCATTTGCCGGCCATCTTTGCATTGATGCGCTCAATGTCTTCGTTGCTTACAAACGGAATGTTGCCTTCTTTCCCAGGTATTACATCTCTGCTTTCCCAATTCTGCTTGTCAAGAGCCAAACTCTCTTCGGGAGTCAGTTCCTTGCCGTTGAACTCAAAGCGGTATCCCATCTTCTCCAACTCTCTTCGCACCTGCGGAACAAAGCGGTTGTAGTCTCTGTGGGTCTTCTTGTTGCGCTCTTCGGGATTCTCCTTCCAGTATTCGTCTATGAGTTTGGCCTCTTCCTCACGTGTCAGCACCTTGTCTATCTTGCTCCATCGTGACAGATACAGTGTGCGCCCATTGTTCCACTCATGCGCTCCCGTTGACTTGGCTGCATAGTCGGCATGATACGGATTGTCTATCTCGCTCTTGGGGATAAGGCATCGTACCACTACCAGGTTAGGCCGCTTGTAGGCACTCGCAAACTGAGTGTTCAGTGGAGTCTCTATGGCATGGTCATACGGATTGTAGTCTGCCCACAGGCCACTGTCTTCCGAATTTTTCTTCAGAAAGTACTGCAACTTGGCTTCGCCTTTCTTCGGTTTCACGAATTTCAGACCCTCGCTTATCTTCAGTTCGGTCTGTTTCTTACCGTCCACCATGATGTAACCGTTCTTGTTCAGTTCGTCCAATTGCTCTTTTTGCTTGTCGGTGAGTTTTATCTGTGGTGGGGTAGAGTAGTTCCATAGTCTTCCTTTCAGCGTTCTGCGTTCGCCGGTTTCAATATCGGTAAATGCCATAGGCGAACCCAGCGCATCGT